>CACXDY010000441.1 GCA_902766505.1 uncultured Prevotellaceae bacterium | reverse complement strand
CTGGTGGTGGTCGGATGAATCGGATGATGATGCTTTGTTGCTGAATGATACCATCATTACTGATGAGAATGGCGACTTCACCATGACAGTTCCCGTCATGATGCCGGAGGGATTTGATGACCAGCAAGGTTCTTCCTACCGTGCCAGATTCTATAACATTGTGGCTGAGGCCACTGTGACCGACCAGGCAGGAGAAAGCCATGAGGCCTCCATGTTCTTGCCGGTGAGCAACAAACCTAAAGTGCTTATGTTCTCTTTGCCCGACAAGGTGGAACGGGATAAAATGCAGCCGGTCAAGTTCCAGTTGCTCAATGCTTCCGGTGCTGAAGTGGATGGGGAGGTGACGTATTTCATCGACAACTCCAAACCTCTTGTGGCTAAGGCCAACACACCAGTGGATATTAAGCAGGACGCCAATCTGGCTTCTTCCGGAAAGCATACTGTCAAGGCTGTTTGCGAGGGTGATACAGTCGAACACAGCTTCGTGTTGTTCTCTATTAACGACAAACGCCCATGCATCGAAACTCACGACTGGTTCTATACTACTGGTAGCTCATTTGACGAAAATGGCAAACCTGTGGTCGTGCAGGTGGGCTCGTCTGACCCCGACACTTATGTGTTCTATAGTGTTTGTGCAGGGGAGAAAGTGCTGGAACAAGGCTCTTTCAAACTCAACAATGAGAACCAGAACAGGAAATGGACTTACAAGAAGGAATATGGCAACGGGGTGTTGCTGACTTACGCATGGGTGAGGAACGGTGTGGCTTATACCCATCGCCATACCATTTCCAAACCGATGCCGGATAAGCGCATCCTGCTGAAATGGGAGACTTTCCGCGACAGGTTGACGCCTGGACAAAGTGAGACATGGACCGTCCGCGCCACTTATCCTGATGGTTCTCCTGCCGACGCACAGATGGTGGCTTCACTTTATGACCACTCTCTCGACCAGATTACGTCTAACTATTGGTATCTCTACGAGCGCCTCAGTGCTCCTACTCCTTCCACTCGTTGGAATGTAAGACAAGAAAATGATTTGGGCCTCTCGGGTAGACAGTTCGTCAGAACAATCAATGTGCCAAATCTTGATTTCACAAGAATTGACCCCGCCGTGTTTGATATTTCTTCACCAAGATTCTATAGGCATAGCAATAGGGTGTACGATTCATTCTCGGCTGGAATGATGAAATCCAGACCGATGGCCAATGATGCTCTCGAGGATGGAATGACGGTGCTTCGGGAGGTAGCTGTCGCAGATGTTGAGATGACTTCCAATATGAGTATGAGCGAAGAAATGAAGTTTACTGCGCCCGTTCTTAAAAAAGATGAGCAGAAGAAGGCCGTGGAAGAAAAGGGCGAACCAACTCTGCAGATAAGGGAAAACTTGGATGAGACAGCGGCTTTCCTGCCGCAAGTGATGACGGATGAGAATGGCGTGATGACGCTATGTTTCACCTTACCTGAGGCGGTCACCACATGGAGATTCTTGGGCCTGGCTACCGACCGGAAAATCAATCATGGAATGCTAACAGGTGAAACAGTGGCTCAGAAGGATGTCATGGTCATACCCAATGTGCCAAGGTTTGTCCGTGTAGGCGACAATGCTCATGTTTCGGCGAAACTCATCAATACCACTCAGCATGCCATGAGCGGGAAAGCAAAGGCTGAATTTATCGACCCGGAAACGGAAGCGGTGGTGGCTTCACAAATCATCGACTTCAAGGTGGAGGCTAATCAGACTACCGGACTTGATTTCTTGTTCAAACCGGAGGGTGAACCGGGACTGCTTGTATGCAAAGTCATGGCTTTCGGTGACGGATTCTCCGACGGTGAGCAGCATTACCTGCCCGTGCTGTCCAACAAGGAACTGGTTTGCCGTACGCTTCCGTTCACTCAAAACAAAATGGGAGACCTGTCAATCCAACTCGACAGATTATTCCCGAAAAGCGTTCCCGATGGAAAACTCACCGTGGAATACACCAACAATCCTGCCTGGCTCATGGTGCAGGCCATGCCAACACTCGCTCCAGGCAACGAAGAGAACGCCATCTCGCAGGCAGCATCTTATTATACCAACTCTTTGGGCGAGTACCTCATGAACTTGTCGCCGGTCATCAAAACGACAGTGATGAAATGGCGGGAGGAAATCTCCAACTCTGGCAGTATGAGCAGTGCGCTGGCTAAGAACGAGGAATTGAAGGGACTGCTGCTCAATGAGACTCCGTGGGTCGGCGAGGCCGATAAGGAGGAAAGTCAGAAGCGCAGTCTCGTCAAGTTCTTCGATGAGACGACCATCGGCCTGAGGAAAGCCATGGCTCTGGATAAACTCAAAGCTCTCCAGAATGAAGACGGCTCATGGTCCTGGTGGGAAGGCATGTCGGGTAGTATCTACATGACTACCGAGGTGGCCGAGATGATGATCAGGCTCAATAGAATGATTCAGAAGCAGGAGGAGACCCAGGACATGCTCGACAATGCTTACCAGTTTATGGGAAAGAGATTGATTGAGGACGAGAAATGGCTGCGCAAATTGCAGAAACAAGGCGTCGTGGTTGTTCCGTCGGAGATTGACCTGGCCATCCTCTACAATATGGCTCTGGATGGAAGAAAACTGAACGGGGATGTTCAAAAAGCCGCTGACTATATGGTGGGCCTCTTCGAGAAACAGAATACACAACTGACAATTTTCGGAAAGGCAAGAGGTGCGGTTATCCTGTCTCACTTTGGAAAGAATGCTAAAGCTGAAACTTACCTCAAGAGCCTTGATGAATATACCGTCAAAACCGAGGATATGGGCCGCTACTACGATACCAACAAGGCTTATTATTCTTGGAAGAGCTACCGGATTCCAACGCAGGTTGCTGCTATCGAGGCTTACAAATTGCTGAAACCTGAGAAGGCCGGCGATGTCGATGAGATGAGAATATGGCTGTTACAGCAGAAGAGAGCGCAGGCATGGGATTCTCCCATCAACAGCATCGACGCCATTTATGCTTTCCTCGAAGGCAATATGCAGAGTCTTACCAGTAAGGTGGAGTCACGACTGACTATTGACGGGAAAGAAATTCAAACGTCTGAAGCCACTGCCGGACTGGGCTATGTGAAGACTGAGATGAAAGCTCAGGCGAAAAGCACTTTCCGGGCGGAAAAACGTTCTGAAGGCACATCATGGGGCGCTCTCTACGCTCAGTTCATGCAGAATACGGAGGACGTGGAGACTCAGCAGGCTGGACTTTCCGTCACAAGGAAAATCATGCAGGACACCGACAATCTCAAAGTGGGCGACAAGGTCAAGGTGAGAATCACGGTGAAGGCCGACAGGGATATGGACTTCGTGGAAATCATTGATAAAAGAGCGGCATGTCTCGAACCCGTGAGCCAGTTGTCGGGCTATCAGTGGGGTGGATACTATGTGGCGCCTAAAGACTACACCACAGCATACTACTTCGACCAGTTCCAGAAAGGAACTCACGTCATAGAAACCGAATATTACATCGACCGGGAGGGAACATATCTCTCTGGCACCTGCAAGGTCCAATGTGCCTATGCTCCCGAATTCTCCGCCACTGACAAGGCGATGAAAATCCAGGTCAAGAAATAATAGAATGGCAAGTTTGAATATCATCATACGCACAGCCTTCTTGGCAGCCCTGTTGACGCTAATGGCAACAGAGATGTCGGGGCAACGTATCTCTGCCAATGCACAGGTCATCGACTGCGGACAGGTCGTGTTTAAAAAACCTGTCACTGCACATTTCGAACTCATCAACGAGGGGGAGGCTTCCTTGACTATAAAGGATGTGGAAACAAGTTGCGGATGTACTGAGGTGAACTATCCCAAGGGATTGATAACGGCGAACAAACCATTCGTCGTGTCGGCGACATATGATGCCAAGCAAATGGGACGATTCGAGAAATACATCGATGTCTATACAAATGGCGCTTCATTGCCCTTCACATTGACCATGAAAGGTGTGGTGGTGGAGGAACTGCGCGATTTTGGTGGTGAATATGAATATGTGCTCGGAAAAATTAAGGCGGATAAAAAGGATATCGTTTTCGACGATGTGAACAAAGGAGAAAATCCTACCGCAGAAATCCATCTGCTCAATACCACCAGCGATGTTGTCAAACCGGTCATCCTCAAATTGCCTAAATATATGAAGGCTTCCGTTTCTCCCTCGTCTATTCCTCCAGGAAAAGCAGCGGTGCTCACTTTCACCCTGGAGTCGAAGAAACTCGACGGACTGGGACTGTCTCAGGATAAGGTTTACCTCGGACTGTCACCTACGGATAAGGCTACTGACGACAAGGAAATCTCCCTGCAGACCATCATGCTGCCTTCGTTTGGACTGGTCACTGACCAACAATTGCTCTATTCGCCGAAAATTAAAGTGTCGGAGACAACTTTGGATTTAGGCAAGTTTGAAAACAAAAAGAAGAAAAAAGTTACTGTCGTCATCGAGAATCTCGGACGTACCGACTTGGAAATAATGAACATGCAACTCTACACAGTGGGCATCGAATCGGAACTCAGCACGAATGTCATCCATCCGGGTGAGTCGGCAAAACTCAGAATCACTGCCGACAAGAAAACCCTGAAAGGGGTCAAGGAACAACCTAAGATTCTGCTGATTACCAATGACCCGAGAACACCGAAGGTCATCATCGATGTTAATGTGCAGTGACACTAATGAGAAGATATGGAACATCCAGAAAATAATGCTGAATACAAGGGATTGACCGTCAATTCGGGAGTGGAACAACCTTCCATCATCAATCCTTATCTGAGTCGTAAAAAATTCAGAAGGAGAGTTTATACCGTGGCAGAGATGGTCGAGGGCATCGTCAAGGGAGATGTCACCATCCTAAGCCAGGCCGTGACTCTCGTAGAAAGTGTGAACCCTGACCATCAGAGCAAGGCCCAGGAGGTCATTGAAAAATGCCTTCCATACAGCGGAAAATCCATCAGAGTGGGTATCAGTGGTGTTCCGGGTGCCGGAAAAAGCACCTCTATCGACATGTTTGGATGCCATGTGCTGGATACATATCATGGCAAACTGGCGGTTCTCGCCATCGACCCCAGCAGCGAAAGAAGCAAGGGGAGTATTCTCGGCGACAAGACAAGAATGGAAAAACTGTCCACAAGGCCAGAGGCATTCATACGCCCCAGCCCAACGGCAGGCTCGCTGGGCGGCGTGGCCAGAAAGACGAGAGAGACCATCATCCTCTGCGAGGCCGCAGGTTACGACAAAATCTTTGTCGAGACAGTTGGTGTGGGACAGAGCGAGACAGCCTGTCACTCAATGGTGGATTTCTTCCTCCTTATTCAACTGGCTGGAACAGGTGATGAACTCCAGGGTATTAAAAGAGGTATCATGGAGATTGCCGACGGCATTATCATCAATAAGTGTGATGGAAACAACGTGGATAAATGCCACATGGCGGCCACCAACTTCAGAAACGCACTGCATTTCTTCCCGAAAAGCGAGAGCGGATGGATGCCTAAAGTGCTATGCTATAGCGGCTTCTATGGATTAGGAATAAAAGAGGTATGGGACATGGTCTACGAGTATATTGATTTTGTCAAGCAAAATGGCTATTTCAATTACCGGAGAAACGAACAGAGCAAATATTGGATGTATGAGACTATCAATGAGCACCTCAGAAATAGTTTCTACAACAATGAGGCTGTTGCCGCCAAACTCAAGGATGCAGAGAATACGGTGCTTGGAGGGGTACAAACCTCTTTCGCTGCTGCCGGACAACTGCTGGATATGTATTATGAACAATTGAGGAAACAAGGATGATAAAAATAGAAATCGACAGTGAAAGCGGATTCTGCTTCGGCGTGACTACTGCCATCAACAAGGCAGAGGAAAAGTTGGCCGAGGAGAAAACACTGTATTGCCTGGGGGATATCGTCCACAATGGTATGGAGTGTGAGAGACTCAGACAACTGGGACTCGTCACCATCAATCACCATGACCTCTCGCAACTGCATGATGTGAAAGTCATGCTGAGAGCACACGGCGAACCCCCAGAGACTTACCACGTGGCTGAAAAAAACAACGTGGAAATCGTGGATACCACTTGCCCTGTGGTTCTACAATTGCAAAAAAGAATAAAAAAACAGTTCGACAGCAATCCTGACGCACAAATCGTCATTTTCGGAAAAAACGGACATGCTGAGGTGCTCGGACTCGTCGGACAAACCAACAATAAAGCCATCGTGGTGGAGAATTTGGAGGATGTGCAGAAACTTGATTTCAATAGGGACATCTTTCTATATTCTCAAACCACTAAGTCGCTTGATGAGTTTCATCTCATCATCGACTATATTCAAAACCACATCTCTAAGACGTGTGAGTTTAAAAGCTTTGATACCATTTGCAGACAGGTGGCCAACAGAATTTCTCATATTGCCGCCTTCGCACAAAGGCATGACCTCATCCTCTTTGTTTCTGGAGGAAAGAGCAGCAACGGAAAAGTGCTCTTCAACGAATGCAAGAGGGTCAATCACAACAGCCGGCAGGTGGAGTGCCCGGAGGAAATCCACATGGAGTGGCTGAAAAATGTCAGTTCTGTTGGCATTTGTGGGGCAACAAGCACACCGAAGTGGCTCATGGAGGACTGCAGAAAATTCATTTTCGAACATACAAATCAAGGGCAGGAGCCCGTCCAAATAGATAACATTATTAATAATTTAAATTATAAACATTCAATCTTATGAAAAAAATGCTATTAACTGTTGCGTTCCTGATGGCTATGATAGCTAATCTCAACGCAGCCCCGGTCACAAAGGCACAGGCGCTAAGTCAAGCACAGGCTTTCCTGAATGCCAGAGGTATCGAGATCATCGGTGACATCGATGTGATTGATGGACCTCGAAAAGTATCGGTTTCCCGAGAGGAAAACCCCTACTACTATGTGTGCAACATAGGTGAGGACAATGGATTTGTCATCGTAGCGGCTGATGACAGGTCGATGCCTATTCTTGCCTATTCTGAGCAGGGTAATTTCAATCCTCAAGACCTCCACGAGGGCGTAAAGTCCATGATGGATGGATATGTCAGGGATATTGAACTGCTCGATAAGTGGAACATTCCTGAACCGTCGGATCGCGGTAAACTCCATGTCACTACACCTACTAATGCACCCGTGCAGCCGCTCGTCACCACTCAGTGGAACCAGCGGGCTCCATACAACAACTCTTGTCCCAAAGACAAGTCTAACGACACAAGATGCCTCGTGGGATGTGCAGGAACTTGTGCTGGACAGCTCCTCTATTTCTATAGAGACAGAATTGGAAATACGCTTCCTAAAGCTATCCCGGGATATACCGTTTCATCCAACGTTGTGGTGGGCACTATAAAAGCTGGCACCAAAATCGATTGGGCACATATGTACAATGTCTTCGATGGCTCACAGACCTCTACCGAGAAAGCGGCCGTGGCCGATCTGCTCTTCTATGCCGCTGCAGCCATGGGCTCTAAATTTGCTACCAGCGCTACACCGGCTACAATCTCCAAAATTCAATCTTCTTTGGTTGACTATTTCAACTTCAAGGCTCCTCAGACCGCTTCTTTCAAAAGGGAAGCCTATACGTATGCACAATGGAAGAATATGATAATCAATGAGCTGAACAGTGGAAGACCTGTCGTTTATTGCGCATACAACGAAGAAGGTGGACATGCTTTCATCATCGATGGATATGATGGCGGTGAGTTGTTCCACGTCAATTTCGGATGGGGTGGATACTGCGACGGATATTTTTCTCTCTCTGTACTCAATCCTCATGACTATAGCGGACAGACTTCAAGTGTCACCTCCGACAGCTATATCTCTAAGCAGAGCGCTTTCTTCGGATTGCAGCCGGCTAATGGCTATTTCTATGATAATGGAATCAATGTCTTGAATGCTGTCATCAATAGCGTGACTAAAGGCACAAGTTCCTATACGGCAAAGGTAACCTACACCAACAAGGGTAGCAACACAGGAGCATTCCTCTATGGACTCGGATATGTGGAGCCTAATGGAAACGTCGTCGCTGTAAAGCAGGGTAATACCAGCTATACAAACGTCTCTGCAGGGGCTTCTACAAGTACTGTGAGCTATTCACTCTCTGCTTCTGACCTGCCTTCTGGATATGTGAGTGGCACCGTGATTGACCTCAGGCCCATCTGTAAGAAGAAGGGTAATGAGGATTGGGAGGTATGCAACCAGTCGACATCCACTTATGTGATTGCTGTCAAATATGTGACTTCTTCCAAGACTTTCACTGCTTCTCTGAAAACTTTGACGCCGTCGCTCTCTGCTCCTGCCATTATGGTGCCTGGTTCTTGTGTCAAGGGGGCTTCGCAAATCGTGGAGGTGGATGTCAAGAATGATGGTGACGACTATTATGGCAATATCTACCTCTTTGCCAGTACTTCTTCTTCTAAGGGTTCGTACAAGTCTTATAAGACCCTGTATATTCCTGCTGGCAGAACTGTCAGAATAAGGTTGTCATTCACTCCAAGTGCTGCCGGAACTTTCAATCTCTGGGTGTCTTCCAACAGTTCTGCTACAGAGATTGTGGGTACTTCCAAGGTGACTATCACCAGTGGCACCTACACCAAGAGCCTTTCTGT
>CACXDY010000440.1 GCA_902766505.1 uncultured Prevotellaceae bacterium | reverse complement strand
CTCTTCATTCATTGCGCTGCCGACGTTCGCTATTACGCACCCCATCAGGAAATAGAGCGCACGAACATCGTGGGAACACGCCTCGTCGCTGAATTCTGTCTCCGCAACAATATCCGCCTGACACACATCTCCACCCTCAGTGTGTTACATGCCAACGGCTTGCACTCGTCCTACATCACCTCGAAGAAAGAGGCTGAAGCTTACATTACTCGTCTCACCGGCCAACGTCTGCAAGCACAGATTATCCGACTGGGCATCCTTGCCCCACGTTCCACCGACGGGCTTTTCCAGCGCAATGCCGACCAGAGTCTCTTCTTCTCCCTCCTTCGGCTGTTCGGTCAGTTACGCGCCTATCCCGCCTCCATAGCCCACATCACCCCCGATGTCATGCCCGTTGACCAGGCAGCATCAGCCATCACCGGCCACGCCCTCCATCCCAACACATGCAATATCTGCATCAACCTGACGCAACCCACGCCTTGGAAAAGCCTCCTCGCCCAAGCCACCGAAATGGCCGACAACCGCTTCTTTGAACTGCTCTGCCAGTATAACGACACACCGTTTGCAACTTTGCCGAGCATCGACCGCAACACCATTTGCAGCATACTCCAATCCTACATTAATAACCTACGCTGACTACATTATTAATGTAGGGTTGGCATTTGTAGTCTCTCACACCCCTCACCTCTCAGCCCTACGTTAAATGCCGCCGACCCCAACATGGCATCATGCAAAAAAAAACAAAAATGTTTTTCTTCTTTCACTTTTTTGTTGTACTTTTGCAAAAAAGAACTCCACGATAGGTATGGAACAAACAACGAAGGCCCCAAACCGTCTGTACAGGCTACTGGCACTATTCTGCCTCGCTGTGCTTTCATTTCCGGCTGCAACAGCGGGCGGCCCGCCCGAAAAGGGAGGCCGCAAGTCATGTCCGCAGGTGAGGTTGGAGGCCGAACGTCTGCCCGACCTGAATGTCCCACGTTCTGGCCACCAAGTGTTGTGCGTCAACGGAGAGGTAGTGGTGTTCGGAGGCCATACCACGGGTTTCCTGCCAACAGCGACGGCGGAATACCTTGATGGCGACGGATGGCACCTGAAACAGATGACCTACACCCATGACCACGGGCTGGCCATGCTCCTGAAATCGGGTAAAGTGTTTTTAGCCGGTGGGTGCAACGAGCCGCTCGGCATCGGGCAGCACCATGCTACAGAGTGGTACGACCCCGCCACGCACACCTTTGAAGGCTTTGGGTGTCTTGACACCAAGCGCAGCATATTTGCGGCCTTGGAGGTGGACAGCGGGTGTGTGGCCATCGCCGGCAACTGGTTTGGTAAGGACGATATCGAACTGTTCGACGGTAAGCGACGCTTCACCCATTTCAAGACGCCCACCATTCAGCGTGGCGTGCCCTTTGTCTTTCGCTCTGCCGATGGAGACGTGACCATCTTCAGCAGTAAGAATACACACGATGTTCCCTTCGATAGTGTCGTGGCCGACCGTCTGAAGGGAGAGCCGTTCCGCATACCCCTGCTCGAAAAGTGGCATCCCATTCGCTTCGACTTGTCCTTGGACTGCGGTATCTTTGCCATCGGAGATGAGGCGAAGGACGAGTATTCCTACTTGTTCGCCGCCTACGATGACAACGGTAAGATGGCCATCGTGCATACCGACGGCACCCGTTTCAAGCTGCTACCCACCCTGTCGGAGATACCCACAACATTCCACGGCAACACCATCATATATGGTTTTCCCATAGCAGACCGCCTACACGGGCGTTTCTACATCGGTGGAATGGACAGTACGGAATGGCGATTCTACATGCTCTCTGTTGAGTACAAGCAGTCGCCGGCACGCCTGACGCTCTACTATACCGACCCTTTGCAGATAGGTTATTCATGCGTACCTGTGCTGACCACCGATGGCGACATCGTCATCTCCGGCGGCTTCGCCGATGACAATTTCCATCCCATGGCAACGGTTTACAGGATTATGACTGGACCAAATACCACCACTTCCGCCAGTGATAGCATCAAATGGTGGTGGCTTCTGTTGGGTGGTTTGGGTCTGTTGGCCATCGTCCTGACCGCATACCTATATTATACACGTTATACACGCGCACGTAAGAGAAGGATAATCGTGAAAGACGAGATTCCCGACGAAGAGATCGATGACAGGCAACAGCAGGATGAGCTGATGCAGCGCATCTGCCAGCTGATGGACGACGAGCAGCCTTTCCTCGACAGCAACCTCAAAGTGCAGGACATTGCCGACCTGTTGGGAAGCAACCGCACCTACGTCTCCGACTGCATCAACACGGTCAAGGGATGTACGTTCAACCAGTTTGTCAACACCTACCGTGTGCGCTATGCCCAACAGCTGTTACGCCACGACCCAAAAAAGAAAGTTTCGTCGGTCTGTCTGCTTTCAGGTTTTGCCAACGAGATGACTTTTTTCCGAGCCTTCAAGAGAGTGACGGGGCAGACTCCCAGGGAGTGGGCGGCAGGCCAAAACCGGGAAATCGACTAACAATATGTCAATTGTTAGTCGATTTTGTTATATTGTTAATTATCCTATTGCCTTTGTAGCTAACTTTGCAATAATATACATGCACACATATAGGAGAACAAAATATTTCCTTACATGGCATGTCGTAACTGATAATTTAACTTTTTGAAAATATGAAAAAGAAAATGACAATGTTGTGTGGCTTGCTGATGATGATAGCCACATCACTTTTTTCTCAGGAGTACATCGACCTCAGCCTGCCCTCTGGCACACTTTGGGCTACCTACGACATCGGTTGCACCTTTGAGGGCGACATGAGCGGAACGGAGTTTTACTGGGCCGACATCGAGTATTCCACCAATCTCTGGGACATGCAAGCCGAGGCATACACCATAGGTCAAAACATGCAAGGCGATCCCCGGTATGATATCGCCACAGCGATGTGGGGCAACGACTGGTGTACACCGACGCTTGAGCAGTGGCACGAACTCTTGTATCACTGTTTCTTTCGTGTGCTTACTTATAACAGCCGCGTGAGGCGCGACGTACTGAGGTGTTACCGTTGCTACGAAGATCTGGAAGCCGGAACGTTCGACTACGACAACAACGTCTACATCACCTTCACCCATAACACATCTGCCAGTTCGTACTGGGTAAGTTCCTATTGGACAGCCACGCAGAACATGGATTCATACCCAAAAGACGAAAAGCGCGATACCACCCGCGCATGGACCAACGATTCTTATGACTTTGATTTGACGTATAATGGCATAAGACTCACACCAGAACATGGCTATCCTTACAACATCTATTTCCGCGATGACGAAGGAGCCCCCCACCTCAGCTTGGCCGTTCCCTACCACAAGAAGCTGGTGCGGCCCGTCAGAAACACGAACAAGGAGGTGATACCCACAGCCATCCGCGAGGTGGCACCTGACAATACTTCCCGACTGCTCTACCGCTTCGGACCGATTGACATCTTTTCCGATGGACGCAAAGTTATCAGGAAAAGGTAAAGACTGACCCCCATATATGAACCACACCGCTGAAGGATGCCCCACCCGTTGGAAGCACCTTATAGTTCTGATTGTTTTTTCTGCACCCTTCCAATAATGAACTTGCTATTCCCATGTAGCTTCTTTCACGGAGGTGATACACAAAAACCTTTGATACCAACATCTTATCTCTCACCCATTAAACCCAACGATTCCACAAAACATATCAATAAAAATCGATAACAATGAAAACGATTCACAATGTAAAATACTTGCTGTTGGGCCTGTTCCTTGTACATTGTTCCATATTCAATGAACTCAAGGCTCAGACGGAGACAGATGCTTTCTACATTTATCAGAATGACGGTCACTTCGACGGTTTCTTTTACGACGACGTCATCAAGATCAGCTATTCGCGACTTGATACGCTCGGTGTGGAACACAGCGACTACGTCTCGCAGGAGGTTATCACCGCCGACTCTATCTACCGCATCATGCTCACGGCCATCGACTCCGTCAGTTTCGTACAACCAGAAATCAAGTACAACCCCCGCCTACGCCTTGTCTCGGAAGACCAGCTGTTCACCAAGATGCTCAGCCATGACGCGGAATACGAGAACCTCGTCTTCGCCGGCAACACCCCCGACAATTTGAAGCCCAAGGTGGGCGACGTGTTTGCCTCGTTCGATGTGGACGATGGCTGGAGCGGCAAAGTAACGGAGGTGAAGACATCGGGTGGGAACATTGCTGTGAAGTGCAGTCCCATTGACGACATTACTGATATCTTCGAGCGCTTCGTCATGGTGGAACAGTACGATAGCAACCGCCATGGTCAGTTGCTGCGCCGGCGCGTCGCTGGGCGCCCCGACCTCACCATAGGACAGGCTCCCCATCGCTCTGAGGGAACCTGGGAGGGCGATCTCTTCAACTTCTCCATTGGTGGGCATATTCCCTTGTATGCCAGCGACAGGCTGAACATCACGTTAGATCCATCAATAGATGGCAAATTGAACATCAAGACCGCATGGAATCTCCCCCTTTGGGGCGATAAATATATCG
>CACXDY010000439.1 GCA_902766505.1 uncultured Prevotellaceae bacterium | reverse complement strand
ACCTCGGGCTGAGGGGGAGGGCCTTGGGTGGGGGTGACGAAGTCCTTCCTTACGACAAGGAAGGATTTAGGATGGTTGGGAAACAACACTAAGAATGCAAAGAAAACCGCTAAGAATCAGTGTGTTACAACCCCACCCCCAGCCCCTCCCCTACAAGTATGGGAGGGGAGCTAAACGTGCCAGAACGTGTTGGTGTCCCCGTGGCACGACAGGAAAATGCTACCGTCAGTCGACTGGCGGTAGCATTTTGGCAGGCCATCCATAGTCTTGATACATGGTGACGCTCAGGTTGTGCTTCTTGGCGTAGACAGCCAAACCTTCGGCTCTCAGCCGTTCCCGTGCTTCATCATCGCTGTTGATGGTTTGGAACGCATCGTACTTGTCGCCGAAGATTTTCTTGGCGGAAGGCAGGTTGTTGGAACCGTCCTCCACCTGGTCGAAGCCAGTCACGTCGAAGCCGTTTTCTGTCTGTCGGATGTGCATCCGTCCCGGGTGGCTGCCGCCAGAAACGCATTTCAGCGTGTCGCCCACCTGATTGTATTTGAACACCCAGAAGTCGCCCCATACAAGGATGTCCTCTCCATTCCGCTCATCGACGGTCACGATGCTGTGAATGGGAACGCAGTGTTCGCCGTCGGCATAAAACTTGCCTATCTCATTCACCAGATAGCGGTCGATGGCAGGGAAATAGTTGGTTTCCTTGATAGTCTCGTCCGTCTTTGTTTCAGTGGCGGCAGAGGGTTTGTTTCCACATGCTGCCAATGTCATTATCATCAGGGCCGCAAAAGAAAAGAGAGCGACTCTTGTCAGTTTTCCAAGTTTAGTCATATATCACTTCGACAAGTAGGTGAAAGACCGCAGTCCCTGGGCGGGGAAATGGTACATGCAGTCCACGTATTCGGGCTTTTTCTTTATCACCGTATCCACAATCTTTGCAATCTGCTCGTCGCTGAGTTTCGTCAGGTCGAGTCTGTACATATCCTCTTCGTATTCTACCGGCATGGCCAGGCTCTTATTGAATTTGAAGGTGATGTTATCCTCCGAGTCATCGATGACGATGCCGTCTTTCTGGTCATTGGACAGGTCGCCGAACATGTGGTAGGTTAACGGGGTGGCCACGAAACCTTCTTTCAACACACCCACATGGAGGGTCTCTCCTTCGAGTTCGCTGTATTCATCGATCAAGACAATGTCCTTGTATTTGCCGTCTTTCATCACCCGGCACTTGAAGCCAATGTCTTCCGCTTCGAGCAAGTCTGCTTTGATAGGAGCGCATTCGATGTCTCCTACACTGGATTTGGGGATGTAGGCGCTTTCGATTTCGCACCAATGGTTGATGGTGCCTACCTTGTAGAATTGGCCCTCCTCGCCGAGAACGGGAAAGATTACTCCTTCACAGGCGATAATGTCAGTGCTTGGTTCGAAGCCTGATTTGTGAGGCTGGTCCGACCACTGGTAAATCATCTCACAAATGTCGCTCTCGCAGTCAGACTCTACCCACCTGGTCAATGTGGGGCTGTTGGTGTCTGCCTTTTTGTAGAGGCCTTCTTCTTCGACGGTCACCACCACGAATTTCTGGTATGGGGGAGCGGCCACTTTGATGATGCTTTCGGTCTTCGCTGTAGCCTCAGCCGTTTCTGTCGTTTCTGTTTTGTCGGCGGTCTTCTTGCCACTGCAGTTGGTTGTCAACATGGGAAACAGCATGGCTAAAAGCACAACGAATAGTTTGGTCTTGATTGTTTTCATAATATATCCATCAATTCCGCAGCACTTTAGTTAAACATTTTTTTTGTAAGTTCCTGAGCGATAAAAAGTTGCTCGAAATCTTGTCCTGTCAGTTTTTTTCCCTTGTCCTGGTGCTGCCATTCAAAACAAGCAAAATCATCAATGACATGGCAAATATAAGCATAAAATCTCATAAAATCACCCCTTTCGGTGGAATTTTGCATGTGATGGAATATTTGACCGCTATGTCGGCTCCAGATATCGACGGCGGGCGCATCGTTTTTT
>CACXDY010000438.1 GCA_902766505.1 uncultured Prevotellaceae bacterium | reverse complement strand
TTATAATATTCCGCCCGCCAGTCGTATTCTACGCCCATCTCGGTAGACAATCGATTACAGTCGTTCAACTTACCATATTGATAATAAATCATCATACCGATTACCTGCATCATACGGACACCAAAGGGTGCATTGCTGACCTTCGAACCGTTTCTGAATTTGTACATCTCTGTGTTCTGCCGACCCAGTCGGAACAAAGCGAGATTCTTCATCATTACGATAGCACGCGTAGGCTCTTCCTCTTGAGCAGCAGCTTCACTGACTACACCCTCCCAATCAAGCCGGTCGATGCAATGTTGCATTCTCAATTCACGATGGAAATTGGAATCTTTATACCAGAAATGAGCAACGCCTATAGTCAGCAATGCCAAAATGACCACTGTCCAACCGTAAGCCGATGCCCAGCGATACAACTTGCTGTCCGAGAAAGATTTCCTGCTACCCTTTCCTTGCTTGGTTCTTTTTTGCTGCTGTTTTTTGATATTCTTTACAGGTTGGGGCTCATTCGCCACAGCCGGCTTTTGAACGGCCATATCAGCAACTTTCATCTTTGACCAAGGAATGCAGGCCATGATGACAAAGAACAATAACAACAGATAGTAAGGTATATAATATTGGTGATATTCTTCTGTGAGAAAGAAGAGAGGCAGCTCCGTGTAATAGATATTGGAGAGGTTGGTTTCATGATAAACATAATGGTAACACAATAAAGGGATAGCTACGACACAAGCCACAGCCACTACACTATTGATAACAGCGATTGTGCGAGAACATAGTCTCCATGACCAGACAGCCATCAACAGCACTGCCGCCAACCCATAGATGCCCATCAGCGGATAGCATGTCACAGCAACGAGAACAAGAAAGAATGTGCGGAGAAGAAAACGTCCGGGCATGCAGCGGAAACACCAAAGTAAAGCCACAACTGCAGTACAACCTATGGTGGTGACAAAGAAGTGACCACGCAATTTGAGCATATAGACCCAATAGCCCATGTCGACGATAGTCAACAATAAGAGGGCCACCGGTATCAACATCAACACTGCCCACTTGTCGGGCACTTGAAAGGTGCGTTTTGTCAATCCCATCAATAGCAGCCAACATGCACAGAGCAAGAGTACACCCAATGTAGGATAGTAGAGAAATTGCGTGAAAAACGTGCTGATATAAGTAAGCATTCCCCCCGACACTACCATCTGTTGCTTAAAAAACAGGGCAGTGTGTAGGAAAAGATTCATCTCCTGCACTTTCCAGAGCAGGTCTTTCTCATATACCAGCAAAGCACAGGCGATGGCAGCCAGCGCCAGAAGCCATACTGCAAGGAATGATAGTTTTCTCATAACCGCTGAAGCATTATTATAGGACATCCTAACGAAAGTACAAAAATACAAAATATATTGGAAACGACAAGCAATCTACCCTTTTGTTTGACAGTTTGAAAACTATTAGTGCATTTATATATGCTGTAAAAAAACTTGTGCGTCACGTTCCGCCAAATTGCCGGTAACGCGACGCACAATGTATTAGCTAATAAGCTATAGCACAATCACGTGCTCAATGATGCTTATTTGTTCACGAGTTTCTTGCCGTTCTTAATAACGATGCCCTTGTAATCATTAGATACACGCTGGCCAGCAAGGTTATAAGTAACAGTAGGAACAGTGTTGTAATTAACCACATTGTTGATTCCCTCTGTTTCAAATACGTGTGGCTCTTCTCCAATGACCTTTACATAGAAGTTGGTGGAACCTGTCTGGTGGATCAATGACTCTGTTCCGTCCTCGAGTTTCCATACAAAGTCTTTAAGCTCATACTTGCAAGCATCCTTGATTTCAGCCATGTTGAAGGCAATAGACAGCATGCCGTCAGCTTCGTTAGGAACAGTGAAGGTTGTCTCGAAGTCCTGCCACTCTTCTGTGAAGTTTACATCACCGATAGCACCCCAGTGGAGGTAATCTCCAGGCTCTTTATGACACTGTGTAGTAGTTTTTGCAGGAATAGAGCTCTTGTACTTGAATTGAAGAACAGTCACTTCACCTGCACTCAGATTACGGTTAGCAACAATCCAGAACTGGTTGTCCCAAGGCTGACCTGTACCACCTTCGTTCTCTCTCACCTCAGAATCGGTATCAGCGAGGTCATCTCTCTCAAGAGCATTGACAACCACCACAGTTGGGTTAGGATTGATTTCAATTTGTTCATTAATTGTACCAGCAAGCATCTCGAATGCCATCTTCTTGTAGCCTTCATCAATATAGATCTTCCAGATACCAGCACCGGGGAGGTTCAGCTTGGCAAGACTTGACTCTGTATAGTCGAGCCAGTTGTCAGGATCATCAGTGATAGCACCAGCAGGTTTAAGAGTTGCACCCTTGAAAGCAGCATCATTACCACGAACGGTGGAAATCATAATCTGGGAAACATAAGCGCCTTCCTCACCTATTGTTGCAGTGTACAGAGCTTCATCCTCATCGTAATCGAACTGAACAGCGTTGTCGAAGTCATATTCAAGACCATCAGCTGGGTTAGAACCAGCAACGAAGTAACCCTCGTCAAGTTTCATGGTTTGCCATGAGAGGTCATCAAAATAGAAGTTGATGGCATCCTTGTCATTTTGGTTCAGCTGGAATGCAACTGACCAGCCACCATCCATATCATTCTCCCAGGTTAAAGTCTTGTCAAAGTCCTGCCACTCTTCTGTGAAATTGACGTCACCAATAGCATGCCAGATAAGGTAGTTTGATGGGTTCTGGTAGTGAGTCTGAGTAGGAACGGTAACGGTCTTTGAAGCCTTGTAACGGAAATGGATCTTGATTTGTGTACCAGCCTTCCAAGCCTTTGGAGACTGAATCCAGAACTGGTTGTCCCAAGCAGAAGCATCACCTTCAGTGGTAGCGGGCTGACCATGAACGACGAATACGTGGTTGCCATCAGGTTCCTGTTCGATGTCGCAGGGGAATGGATCCCATCCACCCTCAGCATTTACGTTTCTATCCTTCTCCTTACCCCAAGCACAAATCTTATAGTTGTTCTCGGTGTCATCGAATCTAACGGTAGGATCGTCCCAAGGAGTCTCTGCATCGCGGTGATTGTCGAGCATCTCAATCCATTCTACTGGTCTTGGGGGTTTAGCGTTGTGAGAAACGGTAACATACTTCCATTCGATTGTAGCAGTGACAGTACCAGGCTGTGCAACGAGGTTACAGGAAGTGCCACCAATACCGCTGTACGTCCATTCTACCTCCTGCCAATCTGTACCGATGGCAACAGAAGCGCCGGTTGACTCGCCTTGTCCCCAACCCCAACCCATGTTGACGTTGATGGTGCAAGGTTCGGAAGCTTTAACCATAGCTTTGACTGTGTAAGCTCCATCAAGCTCGGTTGGGATACCATCAGCGATGAAATACTGGTGCCATGCTGGTTCTGTCAGAGGAATTCTGTAGTACTCAACGCCGCCTTGTGTGGTAACGATGACGTCACTGGTTTCTTCAGCGCCTTCTACAGCTACATATTTGTAGTTGGCACCCAAGTCGGTCATTACACCGTCAATCCACTCAGGCACATACCCCATCACATAGAATGGGAATCCAGTGTTGTTGGAGTAGTCGATTTTGTAATCTTCCACCCACTCTGCCTTTGCTCCCATAACGACAGCCAAGAGAGCAATAAGAGTAAATAATTTCTTCATAATAGAAATTTTAAGTTAGACTAATAAAAAATAGAATAGAAATATAATTAAGTTATTTTGTAAAAGTATCTTTTGAAAGATAATTGCCAGTAAAGCAGAAAGTATCCTTTTGTCCACTGGCAACTATCTGTCAGTATGAGTTATTGACCACTAAGTGCATCACAGAATGCCTTGTATGTGGCAGTGCGCACCCAGTCTTTGCTATCTTTGTCAACAGACCACAGGCCAACAGGATCACTTGTGTCGGCAATATTGCCCTTACAGATACCAGCCTGTTTGTCATTTGGAATTTTGTTCATATAGCTCCTGATGACGTAGCCGTAGAAATCGGCAAGTCTCTGACGCTGATCTAACGTGATATCCTTGGCTAAAACATTTGCCCCAGTAGCATCTTGGTATTTGATGTCGAAGTTGGAGAGACGGATTAATTTGCCTGTAGTAGCAAGATTATCAAGGAGATTGTCAAGCGACGCCTTCGTTTCATTCTGCTTAGCTTCATCCTCACTATAGGTGAGATTCAGTTTTGCATTGATACCGTCAATCTTTGCTTGATTTTGATCCCAAATGTTAATCCAGTATTTGAGACTTTCCATTTTCTTTGGGTTCTCAAGTCCTGACTCACTAATAAAGAACTTCAACTCATTAGCGTTACCACCATGATTTACAAATGCATCGCTTGCAGCCTTTGAAATGACGGGGGCATAATTTTCACTGCCAAGAACATCCTGCCAATAAAGGTTATCGGGAGAATGCTTGAGGTCGTACATACCATTCTCAAGTTCTGCTTTAGTGTCGATAGCCTCATCGATGAGGTCGAACGACTTAATACGGCCCTCATTGATTTTCATCAAACCATCGCACCAAGTGTTGATAGCATATTGGAGTGTATCCTTTTTCTCTTGCTCAGTCTGTGGGCGGTGATTATCAGGATTGTGAACAACAATCACTTTCTGGATATAGACAACAGAGTTCAAGTTACCTTCAATCATCAGGTAGCCATTTTTAGCTCCTTCAGCAGGTCTTGCTTCAACAACTACCTTCACCCATTTACCAGCCTTGATGGCAAACTTTTTATCAGCTCCATTCTCTTGAATCTTGTTGTCGGCGAATGTACAGATAACCGATTCATCCTTATCAACCTTTGCGTAGAAAGTTATGGTATATGCACCAAGCGGATCGACGTCAAAACCTTCAACGATATACACTTTTGCTCTTTTGGGGCACTTAAGCGCATTGTCTTCACCGTCATAATTCTTCTCGATAGCAGGTCTACCACTTATAGCAGTACCAGTGAATTCTTCCATAGTGGTATAGTCGACCACCTTATCTTCAATGGGGTCAACCGGTATTTCAATAGGAGCTGTTAGCGTGTTGATCCATGCATCAGCCTGGTTTGCATTTGCTGCAATAGGACTGCCGAACACTGTGCCACCTATCTCCTCCACATGATCAAGAAGGTCTATCATATCAAGAAAGTTCATCACACCTCTCTCGTTGATGATAGCCCCCGACATCAAGGTGGTACCAAAAGCGACATCATCGAAGTTGGTTATGGCTGCGGCATGAGCCAAGTCCTGCTTATTGAAATCTGTCACTTTGAGCGTAGCACCCAGAGACATGTTAGGATATTTGGTCCTGTCGAGGTATGACTTTACAGGTCCCAAGTCTTTATATGGCTCTACGAAAGAAGGATCTCGTTCAGCTTTGAAATCGTCAATCACATTGTAGTCAGCACAGGAAACAGCAAGTGCTCCTGCAGCCAACAAAAAGAGACAATTCTTAAATAATTTATTCATATTCTTAGCCTCCTATTATGGTTTAACGTATTTTGGTGAAAAGAATACTCTCTTGTTTGCCTCTCGAGTCTGAACAACAAGTGTATCGTTTGTTGAAACTTGAATGTCTTTGCTGTCGAAGCTGACATTGTAGGATAGACGGAGAATATCACGCTGAACCGGCTGTCCATTGTTGCTTCCCCATTGGTAGTCCTTGTATTCAGGCCTCTCCGTTCCCTTAACGATGAATTCGCCCGTACCAGAAGCTGTTACGTTCTCATCATCTGTGGAAATGGTACAATTATTACCATTGAATGTAAGGATGAGGTTACAAGACAAAGAAGCTCCAGAGGTTTTGATAGAAACGGGGAAGATGGCCTGTGTCATGTTCTTTGTGTTGATACCACAGATTTCATCATTCTGGTTCACAGGATTCTCCTTGTAATGCTCCAGATCAGTATTGACAAGCGACATATCCTTGCGTACATAAGTGGTGGTAACACCTTTTTCGGTGACATTGTCAACACCGCGTCTGATATATTTACCTTGCCAAGGGTTCATATACTTCACGCAATACAGGACATAGTCCTTTGCCAGTACATCCCAATCTTCAAGATTCGTGCGGGAAGGAGTAAGACCTTCACGTGGCGTTCCCACAAGAATCTGGTCGATTCCTTTTGCGTCCTTCATCAACAGTGGAATGACGTAGGTGTTATCTACCGCTTTCGGATCGTTGAAGAAAGCATCAGTGAACTGAACTTCCACATAGCCACGTGGCTCTCCATTGTACGGGATGACATTGGACGCAAGTCTATAATATTCTGTTGGCATGGGAAGCACTGGAGCAGATGGATTTCCACCCTCATCCACAAACCAGAGGTTGTCGCAGAGAGTCGGATCGACTGCTATGTCAATAAATGCGTTGCGTCCGCCATAGGCGCCACCCATGGTTGCCCAAATCCGACATTTGTGCTCATTGTCAAGAGTATTGTCGTAGATGTCATTACCAAGCACGAGTGTACGTACAGGGTATTGATAGGCGAAGTAGGCAGTTGTACCCCCTTCATAGTCAGGGAACTCATGTTCACTATTATAGCATGACGCAAATGAGAGAGATAGAGCTCCCAAGACTGCTACGTATATATATGTCTTAAATTTCATAATATAAAATATTTAATCGATTTATTGCCAACCCTTATTTTGCTTGAGCTTACTCCATTTGAGTATTTCACCCTTTGGTATCGGTCCGTAGCATTGGTAAGAATTGTCGAACACACGGTCCTCCACATTCAAGATGGTATATGTGAGAACATCACCGTTGCGATCAATTTGAACACCTTTTACAGGCTCATTGAGTGGCAACAACCAACGACGGAGGTCATAGAAACGTTTGTTCTCAAAGCAAAGTTCGATGCGGCGCTCGTTACGGATCAACTCAGTCATTCTTGCCTTATCAGCAGCACACTCTTCAAGGTAAGCATCACCCTCAGGAAGAGGTTGTCCGATAGCATTAGTTGCAAGGCCAGCGCGCTGACGTATTGCCTTAATCACGTCATAAGCTGTGAAACCATAACCGTTGGGGTCTTCCTTCGGTCCCCAGGCATCATTAGCGGCTTCTGCATAAGCAAGGAATATTTCAGTATAGCGGATACGCGGGTAGACATGTTGCTGTTCAATGGTTGAACTTGCCAACGGACTTACATCATCACGGAGAAGTTTTTTCAGGTAATAGCCAGTACGTGTAGACGTAGCAATACTGTTAATGTTGTCGTTAGTCATATTTTCGGCGGCTGGATAAGTACCGGTAATGATAACCGATCTTCTAAATGTTGAACCATTTAAGATAACAGTCTCGGAGAGACGTGGGTCACGGTTCTCATAAGGATTTTGTGGGTCATAACCAGAATTTGGATCGCTGATAGGACGACCGCTACGCATGGGGAATGCGTCGACGAGATTCTGGGATGGATTCACACGACCATTACCAAACAACGATGGAGGGAAGTTTTCTCTTTCCTGGTCAGCATTCTTTCGAAGGTCTTCACGCCAAATAATCTCGGGAATATCAGCAGTTCCTTCAATTACAGTCTTAAACGATGACATAAACCAGTCTTTATTACCTGTGGGGTCGAATCCCTCCATACCGCCGATACGTTTGAGTACATTTGCGCAGAGAGCAGCAGCCTGGGCTGAAGTAACACCGCTTTGATCGCGGAAAGCAGGACTTGCTGCAAGAAGTGCCACCTGAGCTTTTGTTGCCTCTGCCACCTTACTTGACATAAGATTTCTTGCCTTGAGACCGAAAACAAGGTTGAAACCAGATTTTTCAGCACCCAGTGCCCTATACTTTGCAGGGATGTCTTCTTCACTATCAATGTCCTTATAAACAAACGGCAGAAGAGCCATTGCACTGTCGCAATCTGCGAAACATTGCTGCACACATTCGGCAAAAGTGGCACGTGGCTGGTTGAAGTCGGAACTACCATCCTCAGGAGTGGTAAGCAAGGGCACTCCGTAGAGTATACCATCGTCTGCATAGCCACCATGAGCCCTCAGCAAATAGTAATAGAATACAGCCCGAAGGCCAAAAGCTTCACCTTTCAATCTGTCGACAAACATCTGCTGTTTAGAAGCAGCACTTGGTGCCCACTTGACTCTCTCCACTTTAGAGAGGAACTTATTGACATATTGAATACCATGCTTACAATTGTCCCATACAGACATTGGGTCATTGTCGGAAGCCCATGTTCCCGTTGCCATATTCAGCAGACCGCTTGTCCTCAAATTGGTCACGGCGTCATCTGTGGCGATATCGGTCTGGGTTGTCGTTTGATAAGGAAGAAGTTCGTATCCAGAAATCAACAGACCATGTGCATACTTAGACTCCTCGTACATGGCTTCCTCTGGACGGTTGTTTTCATCCATCGGGGAGAACATGTCGTCGCATGAACATAAAGCGAGGAAGCCGATAAAATACAATATAAAGTTTCTTGTCTTCATTTTCTTGTTGTTTTAGAAGGTAACCTTTAGACCAAGATTATAGAAACGAGTCTGTGGTGCATAGCCAACACTTGTATCCATCATCTTATGCTCCTTTGAGATAGTGAGAAGGTCGTTTCCGTTCAAATAAACTGAGAGAGCCTTAACCACCTTTCCACTTACCAATTCTTTCGGGAAGTCATACGTAAGTTGCACCTTGCGGATGTTGAAACGGTCGGTACTGTACATCCAGAATGTCGAAGCAGCAGCATTGTTAGCAGAACTTCCTACGGTCAGACGAGGATGGGTGGCCACATCAGCTGTCTGTGGAGTCCAACGTCCACGGGCGTTTACAGAGTATTTGTCTTCTCCACTCATATAGTAGTAAGAGTTGTTCTTCATTCCATAAGCTCCGAACTGACCGTTGCCCAACATGAAGAGTGTAAAATTCTTATACTTGAGAGTTAAGTTGACACCAAGGGTTACAGGAGCTCCAAAAGTGCCATTCTTGCCAAGATAAACCATATCCTTGTCGTTGAGGATACCGTCACCATTGACATCCTTGTATTTCAAGTCACCAGGTTGAATACCACCACCAATCATAGGAGTGGGAAGATCGGCCTTTCTGGTGTACTTTGTTTTGCCATCATCTGTAGTGGTGACATCAAAGTCATTAAGTGTATAGAATCCCAGACACTCGTATCCCCAAATGGCATCAAGAGGCCGTCCCTCCGCTTTTTGGTAATCCCATTCTTTGATTTCATCGAACTTCGTGTTCTTTGTCACGAGATATGTACCGACTACTCCAAGCGCAGCGTGAACCGGCCCTAACTGTTTCTGTACTGTCACACTGAAATCAAGACCCTTGCGGTTTTGGATGTCATTGTTAATAGCCGGTTTAAATGTACTGGTTTCAGAACCATGCAAGTGTGATGGGAATGTTGATGGGTTCTTGATGATAAAACCAGACATGTCCGTATTGAAGAATGTGAGGTCAGTGGTGAGCAGTTTGTCAAAGAACGAGCCACGAAGGTTGATTGAGAATTCCTTGCGGTGTATAAAGTCAAGTGCGGGGTTGGCACCAGCTGTGGAATAAGTATGGTTGGTAGTTGTTCCTTCATCCCATGAGAAACCACTTCCACCTGTTGCCCATAATGCATCGTATATATAGTACTCTTTGTTACCCATATACACATCGATATCCTCACTCAGATTGCTATAAGAAGCACTTAGCAAGAGATCATCCATGAAGCTGTTCTTCAGCAAGCCTTCTTTAGCAATATTCCAACCTACGGTGAACGAATGAGAGAGTGCATTTCGATTTCCTTCAGGAAGGCGTGCAGAGTGGACACCAACCAGAGCCACATCAGCAAAGTAACGGCCCTTATAGTCATAACCAGCTTCCAAACCAATGTTGGCATTAGGATACCGGTGGTATGTACCACTGGAAGTGGTCGTATACATATTTGCGAGTAAAATTCCCGTTACATGATGGTTCTCTCTGAATATGTGGTCATAGTCGAAATGACCATTCCAGCTGATTGTCTGGCGATATGCAGAGTTAGACATTTTCATGTGACCCGTCACGATTTCATCATTCTGCTGGGTAAGACCCACAATAGCGTCCTGTGAGTTATAATTACTCCAAGTAGGAATAAACACCGCATACTTGTTGTCGTATTCGAGGTCATATTTTGCAGCATAGTCAATTGCGAACAAAGTCTTGAAAGACAATCCCCTTACAAACTTGTCCATGTCGTACAGGATACCTGCATCGAATTGGAACTGACGACTCACGAATTTCGTCTTTCCACCGAAATAGCAGTCAGCAATGGCATTGGTCATTGTGGCTTTAGTTCCACCAGGGAAATATTTGCCATCGAGAAGGTTGAGCGACTTGTCAAGAATGGCAAGCCCTTTGGTTGCATTGGGGTCAATCATATCAATAGGAATCAGAGGAGCCGCATTTTCCGGGAAGTTTGGACGATTTTTAGCAGCTTCTGCCCAGAAATCACCCTTGTTACTATTGGCATTGTAGAAAGTAGCACTTGCGTTGGCAAAACCCTTGACGAGTTTGTTGACAACAAGGTCCACATTACCACGAACGCTGAAACGGTCGGTGTAGTTATCCTTTGCCGGGCCGAAGTTGAGCAAATCTTCGCTACGATAGTAGTTGATGTTGGTGTAGAAGTGAGCACGGTTGTTACCGCCTTGAATTTCCAAAGTACCCTCAGAACGATTATACACTTTCCGTATATACTCGTCGGAATAGTAGTTTACGTTTGGATAACGGTAAGGATTGAGCCCTGCAGCATGATTGTAGATATCCATCTGAGTATACTTGGGGTTCATTCCATCATTGACGCGTGCTTCATTGTAGAGTGTCATGTACTCAGCAGAGCCGAGGTACTCAGGAAATGCCTTAGCCACGTGGAAACCAGTGTTCGCATTGGCTACTATTTGAAGACCGTCCACCTTACCACGTTTGGTGGTGATAATGATGGCACCCTTAGCGCCTTTTGCACCATAGAGTGCTACTGCCTGTGCACCCTTCAGGAAGGTTATTTGCTCAATTTCAGATGGCAGCACATTGTTGGACGGACGTTTCACACCATCAATAATAACAACCGGAAGGTTACCGTTGTCGTTATTGTCGAGACGGTCATTGTCCATGCCCCAAAGGTTGTTGCCGTTCCATCCGCCAACAAGCGCATACATGTCATCAAGGCTCCCCGTCGTATAATCCTTCTTCTGGAGTTCCTCCATGTCAACATAGGAAACGCCTCCGAGAATATGGTCGGCATCCTTGTCGCGGAAAGCAACATGGACTTTCTTTTTTACCACGACAGTATCCGCCTCGTCTGTTGTCTGTGCATTGACCGTCAGCGGTGCTGCAGCAAGCATGGCAAAGAGAAATATGTTTGTTTTTATATTTTTCATATAAATGTCTTATTAATCATTAATCATTGTCTTACCATCCAGGATTCTGAACAAATCCTTCGTAAAGATAAATATCCTTGTCGGGAAGTGGGAACCAGTAGTGTTTTGATTCCAAACGACGGGTGATAAGCTCTTGCTTGCGGAAGTTTCCTACCCTTGCATCCTTTGGATCATGAGTTTTGAACCACTCATCCGTTTCCAGACGCTCAAACTCATGCGAGTATTTTACCAAATATGGAGGCTCTGTCAGGAGAAGCCAGCGCTGAAGGTCACACCAACGGAATCCTTCGAAAGAAAGTTCCACAGCACGTTCACGTCGAATCTCATCAATGAAGTGCTCCCTGGTGTCACGTAGGTTAGCTGGCACATGCTCCAAGGGATAGTCGGTTGAGTTTACGCGGTCGTGAAGCGCATTGATAGCCTCAATCGCAGACATGTACGGACAATAGGCTGGTCTTTCGTTCAAGTCGCTGACATTTGATGCAATGGCCGCTTTTGCCTCAGCATACATCAAATAGACATCAGCGAGACGCAAGTATGGTATGTAGCTTTGGATGGCATAATCCCACTCATACCATTTGTCACCTACATTACATTGGTGGGGAATCAGCTTTTGGATGAAATAACCCGTGCTACTTGCATTATCTACAGCACGCATGGCGCCACCGGTGTAAAGAGAACAATATTCAAGTTTCTTCTGCTGGGCATCCAATCCCTCTGTTGCGAGAACATAGTGGAAGCCGTCGAACACGATGTCATGATAGAATCTTGGGTCGCGGTCTTTGTAAGGATGCTCTGGGTCCCAACCGGAAGCAGGATTCAGCACATATTCACCATTTCGTACGAGATAGATAGGCTGTCCATTAGCCATTCCGTATTGGTCAATGAGGTTTGCCGTAGGATGATGAATGATGTTGTCGTGCTCCACGAGCTTGGCCACCTTAGGTCCAAAAAGCTTTGCGCAGTTCCAGGGAGATGAGTTTACACCAGGGAAAGCACCACGGAAGATAGCCTCTGTAGAACCTGGCATTTTCCAACTTTGCTTGACGGTATAGAAAATTTCTGAGTAGTTGGTCTCATAATTCTCATCCTTCTCGTGGTCGTAGATGTTGGAATATTTAAAATCGGCAAGGTGGTACGGCACATTTCCATTATGTACCATGGTAAGAGCCTTTCCAAGAGTCTCTGCAGCCTTTTTGCAATAGTCGACATCGTAATCATAGGTCTTACCATTTGAACTTGCGCCCAAAAGTTGTGGATTTCCTCCTTGGTTGAACTTCTCAAACTCTTTCATGAGAGGAGAGCCAGCCCAAAGATAGCATTTGCCAAGATAGCAGAGCGCCATAAACTTATTGATACGCAGGTCGTTTTCTCCTGAAG
>CACXDY010000437.1 GCA_902766505.1 uncultured Prevotellaceae bacterium | reverse complement strand
TCCCAGCGTGCCTTGTTCACCAAGTACCTCATTGTCGAAAGCATACACAGACTTCCATCCAAGCTCTTTTTCCAAGAGTTCGGCTGTTGATTTCTGTATTAGCAGGTCTTCACTATAGTCCTTTGCCATATAGATGTTTTTTATTTATGATATGTGCGTTTCCAATCACTTATATGAAGAATAGAATGATTTGCCTCTTGACTATTTTCGACTTTTGTTCCATCAAACATTAGTTCGCATAAATGGTCACCGTTATCGTCACATAATTCGAACCTTCCATGTCTTTTGTCAATGGAAAGAAATTGATATTTGTCGTCCCTTTTAATACTATATATTTTTACTATCTGCTGATTACATTTATTTAAATCCTCAAGTTCCTGCTCATGATGGTAATAATTCAATTCGCATATTTTGGAACCAATTTCTTTAGCATAGGAAATCCTTTCACCGCTTTCGGCTTTATGATCCATAATAAGACTATAAAACTTTGATACAACTTCTTGAGCACTAAGCTTATCAATATCAACAGATGCTATATACTGTTTCTCCAAATGTTCCAACCCTCTTATAAAATCTGGATTACCCTTAAGTTTTTGCAGTTCTTTGCGTAGAACTTCTAAAGCTTTGTCATAGCGAGGGAAAATATCATTTGACTTGCTCCAATCAATTTTATCTGGATTATCCCAGAACCATTGATAATGCCATTTATTAATACTTTGTTCATCGTAGACATAATTCTCCAGAGAACACCCTTTACACAAGAATCCACCATGAATTCTTGGATTTGGTTTAGAATCAAAATCTTTTGTGCTCCCTATTAGAAAAGGTTTAAACACCGGGATCGACACATTAAGTAGCAGCGTGAAAGCAATATCTCCTAAACCATGCCAAAATGAATCGTTGGGAGTGTAGCATTTTGCATGAAACTGTCCCCATTCATCATTGTCATAATACAAGGTGTCTTTGCTTTCATCGGCTTCTTTTACCATAGATGCAAAATCATATATGGCATACTCTGCATTATGTTGATTAATGTTAGAAAATGCCCCTTTTTTATCTAATAGAATACTACCGTTAACCTTCATTGCCATTAACAAGTTTACGACCAAATTCCATTAATTTAAACATATCTTGTCTTACCTGGTCAAAAAAATCTTCTGGAAAATCTGAAAGATTCCCATATTCGTCCATCGTAATTTCCATAACACTCTTGATTCCTTGTTTGTTTTGGAAGAAATATATCGTCATATCCTCATGCGACATATCTGTCTTGCCCTCTACAATCATTCTGCGGATACCATTGACAATGTGCTCACTATGTGTCTCAATAATGACGCGCAAACCAGCAGCTGCCATACGAGCAAGGAAATACCCCATATTCGACTGAGCCTTGGCATGAAGATGGGCTTCGGGATTCTCTACGATCAGCATACCTCCCTCGGGAAGCGTTAAGCCACTGACTAGGATTGGAAGGGCGTAAGTAATACCGAAGCCAATGTTCGTAGCGGCATTATCATGATCTTTGATTTTATAGGTCTTGTCGCCTTTCTCCAATTCAATTTCTACACCAGGAAAAATATAGTCTATCCATTCATTAAGCTGCCTTCTTAGTTTAATGTCATCTGTAAAATTTATAGACCGATAAGAATCTGTTTTAAAGAGAAAATCATTATTATTAATGATGTCGCCAGTGTTTTTCCCATGGCAATCACATGTGGTGGAATCTTTTATATATTCATACTCATAATGAGGTGCCATACGGTCTGCACATAGATACGTGAAACCTTTAAGAAACATCTTCTTTAAAGATAGCTTATCGGATGCATTAATTGTGAAATATACATCATTACCATCTTCTTCATTATCTTCTTCTTTAGCGCCAAAAGATATGTCTTGCAATGAAAAAAACATATCATAGGCATCTCTGTTATCATTTGAAATGTCGTAGAAATTCCCCAAATCCATTGCATATTTGTCATTCTTCAACGGTATTGGTATTGTCTCCAATTCAGGATCATCCACTATTGTTTCTGATAATGTTTTTGCTAATAATAATGACTGTATAACAGAACTTTTACCAGCAGAGTTCGCGCCAGTAAGTAAGGTTATATCATTAAAATTAAACTCACGCTTCTTATCAAAGCATTTATACCCGTCTATTGTCAGTTTCAATTTGTCCATTTTTATCGAAGATATTTGTCAAACAATTCATTTTTAATACTCTGTATAGTATATGCAATATTTGCTTTTCGAGCGGTACTTGAAGTTATTGCCGCATTCAATTGGCTGTCTTTGCGAAGAAGTTGATTAAGTTCTTCAACCAAATTAACACCTTGTTTGATGCCATTCTCATATTCAGAGCTATGATGTGCCAAAAGAACAGAAATGGCTAACATTAGAGATTTGTTCACAGAGCTTTTCTTTCCAGTATTTGGATTAATTTTTCTAAAAGCTGAAGAACCAAATATCCTGTATGCATATTCCATACTTTTCACAAACGATTCGTAATAGGCTCTCAATTTTGATTCTTCTTTGCCATTTAACACATCTATATACCAATTAAGAGAATCTCGCATAAAACCGTTATATTCACCAATAGGATTGTCTAATGAATACTCGTCGTAAAAATAGATATAGCGCAAAGCGCACTCTTGAGCAGCTAAACGAGTATCCTTGACTCCTGAGTTTGTTGCTTTTTTAAATTCTAATGACCTAATCATATCCAATAGCAATTTCTGGACTTTGGGCCTTGACATGCAATTCCTAATTTCCTGCTCATTGAGAGCCTTTCCACCAGTATTTAATCTACGGAACAAATCATATTTTAGCATTACAGGCGAACGGTAATCAATAACAAAACACATGATTTGTGTCTGTCTAAATTTTCGGAATTGTAGTAAAGGGATTTTCCCTTTTAATTCTGAGTACTTAAAGCCATTGCATTCTGTGAAATATTCCATGTTGCATAATGCTAGTTTATCCTCCATAAACTGCTTTATGGTTGTGATTCTTTGCAATCCATCTACAATAGTCAAACGGCCATCAGAATATTGGCTTAAATATACAGAAGGCAAAGGCAGACCGAGCAAAATAGATTCAATTAATTTACTTTGTCGAGTCTTATCCCATACAAAATTACGTTGGAAATTAGGATTGATTTCAAGATCACCTTCTTTAATTAATTCCATTAGCATCTGTATGGAGAAATCCTTTCTTTCCACATAAATATCGTCAGGACTATATCTATAGGATTCATGTTCCTCGGGAATATCATCATTGACATCCAAACCTTCTTCTTGCGTTTCTATCCATTCTTCCAATAGCCCCAAAAGGCGAGTATAAATCTCATCATCATCTTCTTCAAAGAGGCTATTTTTTACTGTAAAAATTTGTGTGTCAGGATTCTGTTTTACAGGAATGCGTATTTCATTCTCTTTGTCTTTGAATCCTTTTAACCAAAAATCATTATTGTCATCTTTGGACAATTTGAAAGTGGTTTCATTTATTCCACCTTTCAGGGTGAATCTTACTTCTAATTGAGACATTGTACTATTACTTATTGTTTATCATTCCTTTTAAACTTGTATTTCTCCACTCATCAGCTTTGGAAGCAAGCGGTCGCGAGCTTCGGTGAGGAGGCGGATTTGAGATTGGTGGTTCTCTGTTTGCTTTATAAATGGCAGCACCCTTTGGGAAAACTCTTGCAGAATGGCAGTGCAAGGCATCACAAATGGCATATTCT
>CACXDY010000436.1 GCA_902766505.1 uncultured Prevotellaceae bacterium | reverse complement strand
CTCCGTCGGGAAAGGGTTGGAAAGGGCTTGTACCTTTACTATATATAAATGAGAAAAAGAATGATGACGTTGTAGACATGCACCATTTGGCATTTGTCAAACTTGAAGAATATTTCAAGTCTCGATATAACATTAAACTGGATGCCAGTGGAAAGGATATAACCAGGCTCTGCTTTATGAGTTGGTGCCCAAATTTGGTTTTGAAGGAAGAGGTCAGCCGGTTTGAGGTTGACTTGAAAGAACTGACAGGTTCGGAGAAACGAAGCAAGAACGAGAACGGTATAGGGAGAGTTGTGTATCAGTCATCAGGCGAACCGATACTCTGGAATGTTATTGACGGACAGAAGCAGGAAGACCGAACTGGTAGTGCATACGATCGACGACTTATGGAAAGGATATACAAATTCTTGGTTTCAAGAAACCTTTCTATCACTTCGACCTATGAGGAGTGGGTGAAGGTCGCTTTTGCGATTGCCCATACGTTTCATTCTTCATACGGTAGAATAATGTTTATGAAACTCTGCGAGCTGGATGGATTGGGGCATAATGCTGACAGAAGTGAGCGGTTGATATACGACGCATATTCAGCAGCGGAGAAGAAAAGTGATTTTTCGACTATCATTTATTTGGCAAAAAGGAAGGGCTTCATCAGGTAGTTTGGAAGGGCACAGCCCCTTGTTGGGTTGCGTCAAGTCTCGATGTCAATCTTCGGAGCCACGGCAGCAGACATCTAAGAAGCCGACCAGATTTCTCTGTATCAATTCATTTATTTACACAAACTGTCTGTATGACCCTTCCTTTCCTCGAACAAATATTTACAGAAGATGCAGTGCTACGCATCCTAATTCGTAGGAGATGCAAGGAGGCTGATACCATTCAAAAAGCACTGGTCGTAGACAATTTGGCAGTGAGTAGCGGTCGCCGTCGAAAGTTTTTTTCGTCCAGAAACAAGGAAATATACGCTCTATTCCCACCAAGAAGGGAATGGGTTCACATGGGGTGTGATACAAAGAGAGGTGAACTGACATCGCAGGAAAAGAATGAGCGTAATTTGCTATTGACAGTAAGAAAAGAGGCTAAGAAGAAAGGAATCCACCCTGAATGGTATGAGTTGCTTGACAAAAGAATAAAAAGCATTATTCATGCAGCATTGACTGATAAGCATATATTTTCAAAGCCTTTTGTCACGGTAATAGAGAAAAAGCGTAACGAGAAGGATAAGGTGATTGAGTGCAGGCCCATTTGCTTATTCAAGACGTTGGATCAACGCATTATAGCATCGCTGTTCAACAAAGCATTTACACAGCTGTTCGATTCATACTATTATTACAACTCGCTTGCTTTCAGGCCACACAAAAAGGGTGAACCTGGTATGTCTCATTTGACTGCAGTCAAGAGGATAAAGGAATTTCGGAAATCACATGCAGGCAATTTATGGGTGGCAGAATGCGACATGAAGAAGTTCTATGATACAATAGACCATGATATCATCAAGAAACGCTTCAGCCAGATGCTGCTATGGTGTAAACAGTCTGGCACAATCAATGTAGACGAAAGGAGGGTTCTCCGTAACGCAATTCATTCATACGTAAACTGCTTCAGCTTTTACAGAGATGTTTATGCCTATAATAAGAAACCAAATCATCCAATTTGGAATAGCGTTAAGAACTCGACAGGCTATAATAAGCAAATAAAATGGATTGAAGATGAGTTTGAAAAGTTGTTTGATAGTACAGAATGGAACTATCGGACTAAGAATCATCATAAATACCAATTGGGTATTCCACAAGGTGGGGCTATGTCGGGATTGATAGCCAACGTCATCATGCACTTCATAGATATAAAGCTTAAATGTTTCTGGGAAGAGAATCCTGATTTCCTATACATCAGATTCTGTGATGACATGACAATGATGGGTGCAGATGAGAGAGTAGTAAAAGAAGCTTTTAAGAGATATTCTGGAAAAGTAGAGGAGAACCACCTATATGTTCATCCACCTGTCGCTTTTACAGAAAAGAGAATGGTCTCGTTTTGGGATGGCAAAACAAGGCCGCCTTACATTTGGGGCTCCCCTGGCAAGGATGTGTTCCCTTGGATTACATTTGTGGGATATGATGTCAACTGGATGGGCGACACAAGGATTCGCAAATCCTCGGTCAGAAAGGAAATCAAGAAGCAATTTGAGAAAAAGATGGAGATAGCGCGATTGTTGACTGGTAAGTATGGCAGAAAACCACAATGGGCGAAACAGTTTGTCTGCAATAGTCTGCATAAGCGCATGATAGGAATGAGTGTAGGCAGGGTTCCAATTTGGAACTATAGGACGTTTCGCAACGAATGCAGTTGGGCTAAGGCTTTTACTGAATTGACAGACAATCGTTGGTCAAGGATGCAGTTGAGACAATTAGACAGACATCGAAACAAAATGATGAAACATATCTCGAGGGAATTGAGTACGTTGGAATATGATGAGGTCAAACCATCAGACAAGAAAGCAAGAAATGATGCGGTTTGGTATTTCGGGAAGCCATATAGCTACTTCGGACAGGTATTGAAGAAATGGTAGAAATGTAATCAGGTGTTTTATGGTACTAAAATATGTTTTTGATAGAGTGGTGGCGGCTATTGGGCTGCTATTCCTTTGGCCGGTGTTGCTGATTGTGGCAATATTGGTGAAGATGAAAATGCCGGGAGGTCCAGCGTTCTTTGTGCAGAAGCGCGTGGGGAAGGGTGGTAAGTTGTTTGACTGCCATAAGTTCCGCACAATGACAGTGAAGCATAACGGCAGCACGGTGAGCGTGGCAGGGGATAGCCGTATTACACCTCTGGGCGCTACATTACGTCACTATAAATTGGACGAGCTGCCCGGACTATGGGATGTGCTGATCGGCAACATGAGCTTTGTTGGCCCGCGTCCAGACGTGCCTGGGTATGCGGATAAGCTGCAAGGTGATGACAGGGATGTGCTAAAGTTGAGGCCAGGAATAACTGGGCCTGCGACAATGAAGTATCGTCTTGAGGATGAGATGTTGGCAGATGTCAGAAGGCAGATGTCAGAAGGCAGATGTCTTCCGCAGGAGCAAATAGATAATATGACAGATCAAGAACTGGCTATATGGTACAATGATCATGTTATTTACCCCGATAAGGTCCGTTTGAACTGCTATTATTACAGGCATTATTCATTTGTGAAAGATATACAAATGATATTATGTACAGTGCTTGGTAAGAAAATGGAATATAATGGAGAACAAATTTAAGAAAACACAATATGTCTGAAAGAAAAACTATCTACCTTTGTCTGGCGCACATGTCGGAAGAGGGCTTAGAACAGAAGTATGTGAAAGAAGCATTCGATACGAATTGGGTGGTTCCTATGGGGCCAAACGTTAACGCTTTCGAGAAGGATCTCGAAGAGTTCGTTAACGATGTAAGATGTCAGAAGGAAGATGTAAGATGTGAACCCATTGACAGGAAGGT
>CACXDY010000435.1 GCA_902766505.1 uncultured Prevotellaceae bacterium | reverse complement strand
GCGTCTGCGAGCTTATATGCTCCGTCATACGCTCCATGCACTCCTGCAACTGCTTATCCGTCAGCCAAGGGTTTAGCCGTTTCAGAGTTTGTCCAAGGTGGCGTGTCAGCAGCACCTCATGATAGCTGTTACGCCCAAGCGTACCATTCGCACCTAACGTCTCTTGGTCAAAAGCATAGACGCTCTTCCATCCCAGCTCCCCTTCCAGGAGCTCGGCTGTACTCCGTTGTATTAGTTGGTCTTCGCTATAGTCCTTTGCCATATCGTAGTGTTTCTATTTCTGATATATACGCTTCCAATCATCTACATGCGAAATGGAGTGATTGGCATCTTGGCTGTTTTCAACAGGTTCTCCATCAAACATCACCTCACATATATGATTTCCTTTTTCATCACACCATTCGAATCTACCATGTTTTTTGTCAATTGAAAGGAATTGGTATTTATTATCTTTTTTTATGCTATATATTTTTACTATCTGCTGATTATCTTTATTTAATTCTTCAAGTTCCTTCTCATGACGGTAAAAATTTAATTCGCATATCTTGGAACCTATTTCTTTTGCATAGGAAATCTTTTCACTGCTTTCGTTTTTATGGTCCATTATTAGACTATAAAACTTTGATACAACTTCTTTTTCATCAAGTCTGTCAATTTCCACAGATGCCAAATACAGCTTATCCAAATGTCCCAATCCACTTATAGAATTTGGATTGTCCTTAAGTTTTTGCAATTCTTTGCGTAAAATTGTTATTACTTTGTTATAACAAGGAAATGTACCATTAACAGATTTGCTCCAGTCTATTTTATCTGGATTATCGCAGAACCATTGGTAATGCCATTTGTTAATGCTTTGTTCGTCGTAAACATAATTCTCTTGAGAACACCCTTTACATAAGAATCCGCCATGAATTCTTGGCTTTGGCTTAGAATCAAAAACTTCTGTATTCCCTATTTGAACAGGTTTAAACACTGGGTTAGAAACATTAAGAAGCATAGTGAATGCAATATCTCCTAAACCATGCCAATATGAGTCATTCGGGGTATAGCATTTTGCATAAAATTGTCCCCATTCATCGTTATCATAATACAAGGTGTCTTTGCTATCGTCGGCTTCTTTAACCATAGATACAAAATCATATATGGCATACTCTGCATTATGTTGATGAATGTTCGAAAATGTTCCTTTCTTATCCAATAAAATACTACCGTTAACCTTCATTGCCTTTTACGTATTTACGTCCAGATTCCATTAATTTAAACATATCCTGTCTTACCTGATCAAAAAAATCCTCCGGGAAATCTGAAAGATTACCAAATTCATCCATAGTAATCTCCATAATACTCTTATTTCCATTTTTGTTCTGAAAGAAATAGATGGTCATATCTTCATGAGAAATCCCTGTTTTCCCCTCAACAATCATTCGACGAATACCATTGACAATGTGTTCACTATGTGTCTCAATAATGACACGTACACCAGCTGCGGCCATTCGAGCAAGAAAATATCCCATATTCGACTGTGCTTTGGCATGTAAGTGAGCCTCAGGATTCTCCACTATCAATATGCCACCCTCGGGAACCGTCAAACCACTGACAAGAATTGGCAAAGCATATGTTATACCAAAGCCAATGTTCGTGGCGGCATTATTATGATCCTTAATCTTATAGGTCTTGTCGCCTTTCTCTAATTCAATTTCTATACCAGGAAATATATAATCAATCCACTCATTAAGTTGCCTCCTTAATTTTATATCTTCTGTGAAATTAATAGACCGAATTGAATTCGTCTTAAAAAAGAAATCATTATTATTAATAATGTCGCCGGTATTTTTTCCATGACAATCACATGTAGTGGCATCCTTTATATATTCGTATTCATAATGAGGTGCCATGCGGTCTGCACACATGTACGAAAAACCTTGAAGAAACAACTTCTTTAATGACAGCCTGTCGGATGCTTTTATTGTAAAATATACATCATCACCATCTTCTTCGTTGTCTTCTTCTTTGGCACCAAATGGTATGCCCTGCAATGATATATTTATATCATAGAGATCTCTGTTGTCATTTGAAATGTCATAGAAATAACCTAAATCCATAGCATATT
>CACXDY010000434.1 GCA_902766505.1 uncultured Prevotellaceae bacterium | reverse complement strand
AAGAGATAACGATGGAGTTCTACCGCCGCAACTACATCGAGGGACTGTTTCTGTCGAGTGGTGTGGTGCGCAATCCCGACTATACGATGGAGCGGCTTGTCGCCATCGTGCGCGACCTCCGCACCATCCACCGCTTCAACGGCTACATCCATCTGAAGACCATCCCCGGAGCCTCGCAGGACATGCTGACCGAGGCAGGCCGGTGGGCCGACCGCATGAGCGTCAACATCGAGATTCCCCGCGAGGAGTCGCTCAAATTGCTGGCCCCCGAGAAAGACCATCAGAGCGTCTTCCAGCCCATGAATTTCATCCGGCAAGGCATCATCGAGAACAAGGAAGACCGCCGCAAGTTCCGCCATACCCCCCGCTTTGTCCCCGCCGGACAGTCGACCCAGATGATTGTGGGAGCCACCAGCGAGACCGACCGCGACATCCTGCAGATGTCGTCGTCGCTATACGGTCAGGAACAGATGCGCCGCGTCTATTATTCGGGATACGTCAGTGTGAACACCTACGACCCCCGCCTGCCCGTCCTGAAGCAACCGCCCCTGGTCCGTGAGAACCGTCTCTATCAGGCCGACTGGCTGTTGCGTTTCTACCACTTCACGGTAGACGAGATTGTGGACGACCGCCATGCCCATCTCGACTTGGAGATAGACCCCAAACTGGCGTGGGCGCTGCGCCATCCCGAGTACTTCCCCGTCGACATCAACACCGCCGACTATCAACAACTACTGCGAGTGCCCGGTCTTGGCACCAAGTCAGCCTGGCTCATTGTGAATGCCCGCCGCTCGGGACGGTTGACCTCCTACCATCTGAAAAAGATGGGTGTCGTGATGAAAAAGGCCAAATATTTCATCACCTGCGGCGAACTGACCTCCAGTTACTCGCAGCCCATCGTGGGTATCAACGAACTGCATCCCGAACGCCTGCGCCCCCTTCTTGTATCGAAGGCGCAGCGGAAGCGTGCTGCAGAGGAAAAGCAACTCAAACTAAATTTTGAGGAATGACGGTATACGTGTTCGACGGGACGATGGACGGTCTGCTTTCAGCCGTGTTCGATGCCTTTCAACTGAAAGAATCACCCGAGCGGTTGCTGACGGGCGGCGATGTGATGCCGCTGTTCTGCGACCATGTCTACCAGGTGACCACCGACACCGAGAAGGCAAGGCGCGTGTGGACCGGCCTGGAGAAGCAACTTCCGCGCGAAGCCCTGCGGCTGATTTCCACCAGCCATCTGTCAGAGCTGCCCGAACTGTGGCAACCGCTGTTTATGGTCGTGTGCAAGGTGTTCCGCCAGGGGCGTGAGGTGGTGCGCAATTTTGCCGATGCCGATGTCCTGTCGGTGACCCAGATAGCCCGCCGTGTGATGCACGAAGCCCACCGGATGTTGCAGTTTGTGCGCTTCCAGAAAGCCATCGACGGCACCTATCTCGCCGTCATCTCGCCCGACCACAATGTGCTGCCCCTCATCATCGACCATTTCCATGACCGTTTCAACGACCAGCCCTGGCTCATCTATGATGCCCACCGCCATTATGGCTATCACTACGACGGACAGTCGCCGCCCCTCCGCATCACCTTCGAAGACGAGGCATCGGTGCCCTTCTCCCTGCATGACGGCCAACTGTCCGACGACGTCCTCAGCAGCGACGACCATCTGCTGCAAGACCTCTGGCGCACCTATTTCAAGGCCATCTGCATCCGTGAGCGTCTGAATCCCCGCAAGCAACTCAACGACATGCCCCGCCGCTATTGGAAGTATCTGACGGAGAAACAATAGCCGGGAGAACCGACGTTTTTCAAGATTTTTCATACCAATTGTTTGGAAATCACCAAATTTGTTGTATATTTGCAATCAACATTTTATCAACCCCGTAATACATCGATACTATGGATTTTGGAAAACTTTTTTCAAAGGTGGTGGATGTAGCCAAGGATTATATAGAAAATTCGCAAAAGAATGAGCAACCCACCCGACAGACCTATTCCGAGCGTCGCCCTGCAGAGCCGGCTGTGGAAAGGGAAAAGACACCCGCAGAATGGCAGGCCTATTTCAGGGAAATCTTGTCGACCTACTTTTCCTCCTACGACATCCGTGAGAATGTACCCGTGACCGAATTAGCCGGATTCGCCAACGATGAGTTCAAACTCTACCACAAGCGTCCGCGCCAGGCATACAAAGCCGAATGGGGTCAGCCCTACACCTTCGTCCTCGAAGCAAACGGCAAGGCCAGGGCAATCGTAATGCTCGGCAACGGCCACTGCCACGACAGCAATGTCAAATACCTGATAGCGAGGGTGTATGCCGAGAAACTCAATCTCCCCTACATCAACTTCTACACGCAGATGCCCAATGAGCGCGACTACGTCATCGGCCGCATCCGCAAGTT
>CACXDY010000433.1 GCA_902766505.1 uncultured Prevotellaceae bacterium | reverse complement strand
GCGGTAAGAAGCCAGCAGTATTTACCAGCTCTTTTTTTCCTTTATTCCAACAAGATACGGTCGACGAGCATCATTACGTCGGCAACGGAAATGTTGCCGTCGCCGTTGAGGTCACCGTCCTGGCTGTCATCCTCCACGATATGCAGAAAATCGCGCCAAACTTGTGCCGCCCCATAGGTGGTTTTGTCGCCGTAGGGCACATAAAGGATGGCTTTTTCACGATAGGGAAATACACTGGAGTCGATGATGCTGGGCATGGAGTTTTTGATGGTGACGGAAGTGAGACTGGAGCAACCGCTGAAAGACTCCTCGCCAATGTCCGCCAGATGGGCTGGCAGGATGATGGAGGAGAGGTTGGAACAACCTCGGAAAGCTCCAAAGCCGATGCTCGTCACGCTATTGGGGATGAGAACCAAGGTCAGGTGGGTGCATCCCTCAAAAGTGCTTTCTTCGATGCATTCCACTCCTTTGGGAAGGATAACGGAGGAAAGGTTGGAACAACCATAGAAAGCCCAAAAGCCTATCGTCTTCACGCTTTTGGGAATGGTGAGGGATGTGAGGCGGCTGCATTGTTCGAAAGCGCGGTTTCCGATACAGGTAACACCCTCGGGGATAACAATAGCGGTGAGACCTGCGCGGCAGAAGGCAGATGCGCCTATTCCCGTCACACTGCCGGGAATCACAGTGCTCGAACAGCCCGCTATCAGTGTGTTTGACGAGGTTTCGATGATGGCCTGGCAGTCCTCCCGGGAATCATAGACTTGGTTTCCACCGGCCACCTCAATAGAACTCAAACTGAATCCGCAGGCAAAAGCGCCCTGCCCGATTTTGGTCACGCTTTGTGGAATGGCAACGGCCGACAGGCTTGAGCAACCGTAAAAGGCCAGTTCTCCGATGCTTGTCACAGTGTTGGAGATATCAATGGAAGTCAGTTCGGTGCAGTTTTCGAATGCGTGGTCGCCGATGGCGGTCACCGTGTAGTTGATTCCGTTATATTGGATGGTGGAAGGTATGACGATGTTTCCGTTATACTGCGGCGACTTGGCTATCACCGTGGCCTTTTTGGTCGAAACCTCCAGGGTATAGGCTATGCCATTTATGGTTGTTGCCATCATCAGCATGGGCAGCAGGAATATCAGTGGAATGAACAGCAGTCGTTTTTTCATGTTTTGTGTTTTTTTGGTGGGATGAAAGTGGGATGACTTGCTTTTTGTTTGCAAAAATAAGGTTTATTTTTGGTATTGGTTTGTGGGAAGGATGGTTTTTTGTTCGTTTTGGTGTTGGAAATTGCTTGACCGAGCCGCTTGCCCCGCCCATTCGCTACGAATGGGCGGGGCTGTTAAGGGCTTTAGGGACTTTAAGGACTTTAAGGACTTTAGGGTCGACTTTGAGGGAGGGGCGTGGCGGGGGCGTTATGGGATGCATTATCTGGTAGGAGGCTGTCATCCCTTTGTTTGTGGTTGGGAAGAGGGCGTTTATGGGCTTAGAATTGATTTAAATCAAAAAATTGGTCTAAAAATGTCAAAAATTAATGCTACATAAGTTTAGTTGATATTAAATTTGCAGCGAATCTACCTAACAAATCAAAACCTAATGATTGATATAGCCAATTTATACGACAAGCACATTGACAACCTGTTTGCATTTGGTTCCAAATTCACCAATGACAGGGAACTCATCAAGGACTGCATTCACGATGTGTTTGTGAAATTTTATGCCAAGCGCAGCAGCATGGATGCCGTGGCAAACATCGAGAGCTATCTCTACATCTCACTCCGCAACCGTATCAACGACGAATACCGTCGCATCATCAGGATTTGCGACCAGGAAATCACGGACAAGACCATGCACGAGATAGCCGAGGCCGACGAATTCCGCAGGGAGCGGATGGAACGGCAGCAAATGCTGAGCAACACCATAGAGAGATATTTCGACAAACTCTCCCCCCGTCAGCGCCAAATCATCAACCTCTACTATATAGAGGAACTCAAATATGATGACATTTGTCAGATAATGGGCATCAATTACCAAAGTGTGCGCAACTTGATGCACAGAAGCATCAGTCGCCTCCGCGAATATGCCACAAAGACCGCCGTAGCTATCTAACGGCGGTCTTTGTTTATTATACGGCAAAACACCCTGAATGCCACACCAAGAGCTCTCTACCCCTCGCAGGGGCGGGGCTGGTGGTGGGATATAGCAACATGCTGATACACAGGCCTTTCTTGCGACCCCACCCCTTAGTCCCCTCCCCTTCGCAAGCGAATGGGAGGGGAGTCGCTACTCACAGACATTTACATCCATCAACCCTAAAAAAGAGGGAAAGTCTATTTTGAACACCCTCTTTTCTCGCCATGGCATAGTTCAAGCAAGCTTGACTCTGCTCATTTGGCTTAACGAAAACGTTGGATTACATCCGACCATTTTCACGCTCGGCATAATGGGCAGGCTCTTCTGCACTCGCTTAATCAAATGGTTGGACTTCATCCGACCATTTTCACGCTCGGCATAATGAGCAAGCTCTTCTGCACTCGCTTAATCAAATGGTTTCTACTTTTTCGCCCGTTTGTAAACACCGAGTTCCACCAGGTATTTACCGATGGCATCATCCTTATATAAATTGGAATCTGCGGGTTTGGTGAGTTTTACAGGCGGATGTACATATACCCATCTGAATATTGACACAGGATGCCGGCGGTTTGACACACCACCGTAGATTTTGTCGGGCACGAGCGGGATGCCCGCTTTCTTGATGTCCTTGACCAGGTTGGCGTAGAAACGGTCGGCTTCAGCCTTCGTATCCAGATAGAAATTATAAAAACTCTGGTTGTCATACCATGACACATAGCACATGCCGATGGGCACGTTGCGGTAGGTGAAATCATAGGAACCGCCCTGATGCTCTCCCGGATTAAGATTGACCATCTCAAAGGAGCCAAACTGCTCATTGAGCGCCTCTTTGGCTTTCTCCTCGTTGTCAACATCAGCGGGCAGGCAGGCATAAGGGAAATACAGCAAATCCGTGACGGTCCGTTCCCTCACATCGATGGGTGTGGGAGCAGCAGGCTTTTTCTGCGCAACCGACGATGACGGTGCCAGAATGAAGAGGGCCATGACCAACATCCATGACCAAGATAATCTATTTGACATATCCTTTACCTTTACATTTATCACAAGTTTGCAGGTCAATGTCTATCTCACCGACATTCATATCACCTGTTCCAAAGCATTTAGCGCATAGAGTCACCGGTCGGAGATATTGTGCAGACACCCAACCATCTCTTTCATCTCCTCCCCATTCCAATGGTCCCTGTATCAGACAAAAACCATTTTTCTTTTTTCCGCCGTTTCTCACGACATCCCCCTTGGACAACTGACGTTTATTGCCAGTTTCAATATCGTAGACTGCGAAATTCTTGCCAGGTCCTGTGCGCACATTCACATAGTTTCCCGTACACACAAAACCATCATGTTGTGCTTTCACGGTTATCACCGTCAAGAGCAGCATCAATAAGATTGAAAGTCTTTTCATTATTATCGTTTAAAGGTTATCAGCCTCACTGTTATATCCTGTTCTCACAGTTCCGGCTTACAAGTGCAAATATATATATTATTTTACGAAACATCACCCGATTGGTTTCAAAAATGTGTTTTTTCTTGTTTTACGTTGGATTTTCATTTATTTTTAACCCTAATTCTATGAAAT
>CACXDY010000432.1 GCA_902766505.1 uncultured Prevotellaceae bacterium | reverse complement strand
GGTTAAGAAAAAGATTAAAATAATAATCAAAAAAACACATTTCGATAGAGGTTCGGAGACAGCAATTCGGAATGTGATATTTCCTAATATATCCCCGAACGAAAATTACGCTTCCAGGCTGTGGAGGCGTGCGATGTATTTTCCCAAAATGTCAAACTCCAAGTTGACGGTAGAACCGATTTCGATTTGGCAGAAATTGGTGTTCTCCATCGTGTAGGGGATGATGGCCACTTGGAACGTGTCTTCGGTAGGATTGCAGACGGTGAGCGACACACCATTGACAGTGACACTGCCCTTGTCGACGGTGAAATAGCCGCGCCGTGCCATCTCCTTGTCGTAGTCGTAGGCAAAGGTGAAATAGGTGCTGCCGTCGGCATCCTTCTTGGCTGTGCAGAGAGCCGTGCAGTCCACATGCCCCTGTACGATGTGTCCGTCGAGCCGGCCGTTCATCAGCATGGAGCGCTCCACATTCACTTTGTCGCCCACGGCAAGCATTCCGAGGTTGGAACGGTCCAATGTCTCACGCATGGCTGTCACTGTGTAGCAGTCACCGTCGATACTTACCACCGTGAGGCAGACACCGTTGTGGCTCACGCTTTGGTCGATTTTCAACTCCTGTGTGAAAGAACAGGTCAGCGTCAGGTCAATATTGCCGCCATCACGCTTCAAAGCCACAACAGTGGCCATTTCTTCTACTATACCGGAAAACATGATTTTTGATTTGGAGAGTTAGATGGAAGAAAAAATGGTCGTACCGGTGATGTGATGAAAACTCCGTTTTCAGATGATTTGGGAACTTTCCGCCTTTGTAATCCACCGACTGCAAGCAGTTGTCCTCACGGATGTGGCCCGCCATCAGCAAGATAAGTATTCCCGGTTTTCGAAATAATTTGATGAGTATCCCGATCTAACCCGATACGACCTTATCTTTTTCCTTTTTATCTGCAAATTTACACTTTTCCTCACAATCTTCCAAATGTTGGGCTTAAAAAAATCAGCCAATCAACATCTGCCGCTTAACAATTTTGTCACCTCTGCAGGGTTGAGCGCCCATTCGTAAGTATACACCTCATCGGCCTCTACAGCCTTTTGGGTGACACGTAGGTTTTGTGCTTTCGCCTTTATGTCGAGCAATCCACCGACGGAGAGTTTTGTTTCCAGTCTGTGGAGTAAAGCCTCGACCGACTCCTCGTTGACTCCTTCTATCGTCTGGGCGGTAAAAGGCATTTCGAGCCAGAAGATTTCACGTTTTGTCACGTTGAGCACCCCGAAAACCAGTCCTTTGGAGAGGTTGCCCTCGCTGATGCGGACCATGTGCTGCACACATGACGGGTCATAGGCCACCCCGTTCTCCTCGGATAATTCCATCGGGTTGGCGGAGTCCATCCATCCTACAACGAGATTGGGGGAGAGTGCTCCGACAGAGTAGGCATTGCAGGAGAAAATCACATATTTGGCTTTGGCCTCTTCCAGTTCGGGCAGCGACAGTTCAATATATTCGGCGGTCCCCACCATCTCAGGGATGGAGCGGATATCGCCAGAGTGCTTAGCCCCCACGCAGGTCAGACTGTAGTAGGAACAATCAGCAACCTTTTTGTCAGGCAACGTTATCCGGGCACTCAAGTCCATGTCGAGATGTTGGGCGTGCAGGCCCTTGCCCCACTGCATAAACAGCCTTACGGCATCGCCCTCGACATTGAAACGCGTTCCCATCAGGGCACACGAAGTGTCTTGGATGGTAGATGAGCGGTCGCCCACACTGACGGGGATGCTATAGAGTGCGGGGTCGATATAGATGGTTCTCTTTTCCGGACCGTCCGCTGTCTTCTGTGCAGCGAATCGCCTTGCCATGGAAGCCCTGTAAAGGTTGTTGACGGCGTCGGCCATTGCCTGGCGGTCATCATCGCTATAGAGTGACAGCAACTTGTTGGGCTCAATCTGATGTGTCCCCCCGGTGATGGGGCGGGCCAAACGCGTCTCCTTCTGGTCGAAGTACAAATCCGCAGCATTGCCAAGTGAGAGCAACAGTCGGGCAGGCATCTTGTCGGCTATCTCATCGAATGCCGCAAGCACCTTGTCGCTTCCGAAGCGCAGCATGGTGGCGAACAGACTTCGGGCAAACATCCCCGGACGTTCCTTCAGCATGGTCAGCGTCTTCTCGGCATCGTTGTCGGTTCTTGCCTTGTCCAACTGTCCCTGCCAGGTGGTATAATCCTGCCTATAGAAAACATCGAGGATTTCTGCCAGATGGGCGAACCCTTTTTTGCGCGAATATTCACCTAGGCGGAGGGCACGAATCATCCGTACCCACATGCCCCGCTTCGGGTTCATGTTCTCCGCTGCCTGCCGTGCTGTCATCGGGATGCCGTTCATCCACTGTGCCACCCGCAGACAGGCTTTGCGGTCATACTTCAACATCAGTTTTTTCTTCATTTCCACGGCAGCATCTGCACTTCTGTCGAGCGGCCCCCACATGTGGCTGTAGAGCCTGCCGGTATGAGCCACCAGGGTTTTCGGCTCGATTATCTGCACATAGCCGGTCTTCTCATACCAGAGGTAGCGAAGCACATCGGTAGGAGATTTCAACCATCTCGAAGCCTCGGCGGCCCTGCCGTTTTCCACCAACATGTTGACCACCAGCATGGCGGTCTCCTTCATGGTGATGTCGACATTCTCAGGCATGGGAAGTTCTTGGAGCAACCCTTTCAATGAGTCCTTCAGGGTGGCGTCGAGCGGGGTGGCAGAAGACAAGAGAGAAACGAAGACATGATGGATGTCATCGATGGTGAACAGCCGCAGTTCCTTGAGTTTGGAACCCTGTCCCTTATAGACAAAATTGGCGGTCACGAAAGGTGTTCCGCAGAAGGGACAGCCGTTGTAGCGCTCGATGGGGAAGGTGCCTTCCGGGATGAGGTGCCCGCAGGGTAGGGTGGTGCCTTTGAATCCCGCTTCCTCGCCAAAAATATTGGCTACCAAGGTGATGATATGGTCGGCAATGGTTTCGCCCGTAGGAATGTCCCATCCCTTGACGAGTGAAGCCCAGTTGAGGTTTACCCCCATCACCTCGTTGATGACCTTGGTGATTTCCGCCAGTCTGTCGGTGCTGACTGCGTTGAGTGCATGGAGCAGTTCCTCGCTGACGCAATACCCATTCTCTTTGAGTCTGGCCACGAAAGCCACCACCGGTGCAGTCGTCTCCGACTGCAAGTTAATGTCCTTGCGGTTGATATCGAGAAAAACGGCCCGGTAGCGTAGGGCTACCTTTGTCAGGAGACTGTTGTTCATAGCGTTGTCTTATTCGACCCCATCAGGTCATACTACTGAAAAATGGCAGAAGATTATTCGTCCGGACAGGATACCCTGCAAGCGGATAAAAGGGAGAAGGACTGACCACCTCAGGTCCCAGGTCTGCTGGCCGCTGGTGAGCCAGTCCTACCCTTGTTTAGAAAAAGGAGGTAATTGAGAAACTATTCGGGAATAGGCCGAAGCCCAAGATCAAGAAGTAAGTCTCTCTTAGACCTCCCTGTTTTTTTATTATTTGTCGTAGCCAAATGGAGGATTCTCGTAGTTGGTGATGCGTATTTCATACTTCATCATCTCGTCGAGATTGTGGACGGGATGTTCCACGTCCTGTGGTATTGGCTGATGAGAGAACGTCTGGAAATAGAGCAGACAAGCATCACGCCACCATACGGCATCACGGGTCTGAATGCGCAGT
>CACXDY010000431.1 GCA_902766505.1 uncultured Prevotellaceae bacterium | reverse complement strand
CCGCTCGCAACAGTTGCTCGCCGAACATCCCTTCAACATTTCCCGCCGCGCTGCCGGGCACGACGAGGCCAACTCCATCTGGCCCTGGAGCCCGGGGTACCGCCCCTCGATGCAGACACTCAGCCAACTCTACCCTCAGGTGAAGACGGGAAGCGTCATCTCGGCGGTCGACCTCATCAAGGGCATCGGCCACTATGCCGGACTGCGCATCATCGAGGTGGAGGGAGCCACAGGACTCTCCGACACCAACTACGAGGGCAAGGCTGCTGCAGCCATCGAGGCACTTCGCCACGAGGACTTCGTATTCCTGCATGTGGAGGCCAGCGACGAGGCGGGGCACGACGGCGACCTCGACCTCAAAATCCGCACCATAGAGTATCTCGACCACCGCATCGTGGAGCCCATCTACAACGAGGTGGTGCAGTGGGACGAGCCAGTGTGCATCGCACTTCTCCCCGACCACCCCACGCCCGTAGAACAGCGCATACACGTCAATGAGCCCGTGCCTTTCGCCATCTGGCACCGGGGCATCACTCCCGACAGCGTGACACAATATGATGAGGTCAGCTGCGTGACAGGTGCTTACGGCATGCTCCGGCTCGGGCAGTTCATGCACGAACTGATGAAGATTGAATAATTGAACGAATTATCCCACTACTTCCGTATCTCGATTTCGAGCTGAGGGTCTTTGTATAGCTTGCTCATCAAGCGGAGATAATCGGGGAAAAGCTGATGGGCACGGACATCCAAAAACATAGACCGGTTCATCCTGAACAGATAAGGGCGCAACCGCCAATAGCCTGAGAGAAGGAGGATGACCGCCACCTCGGTCTGCCGGCGGTTTCTTGTGATTCGTGCCAATGTCCTTGCCACAGGAATGATGACACGCCCCTTTGCCGTGCGCTGCTTGCAGCCCACCATGGTGGTGCCTAAGTTATTGGCTGCCGGAGGCTGGGTGGCTTTCCGCTGCCGATGAGCTTCCTGAGCACGCTGCTCCAACAATTTGCTATCGCCCGGCACTTTTCGGAAGAATACCCTCAGCACCACCCCTCGCAGTTCACCCCGTTTCATAGCCGAACTGCGGAAGGAGAATGCCATGTCGCTGGGTTTCAGCATCCGTATCTCGCCATCCTCACCGAGAATCTCCACGTCGCTGAGGCATGTGGCGACATGACAGCCATAGCAACCTGCATTGCCATAGACAGCCGCCGCCACTGTTCCGGGGAGGTCGACAAGGCCTTCAAAACCCTCATAACCATGGGCGACACAGAACTTGGCAAGTTGACGAACCTGAACGCCACACTCACACATGATGCAAATGTCGTCCTCCACCATTTCCTCAAGTTTCTTGGTGCATATCAGATGGCGCGGATGATAAGAAGGTAGCAACAGCGTGTTGGAGGCATAGCCGATGAGGTCGAAGGACTCGCCACGACGGTATAAGCCACGGCACAACTCTATCAGTTCATCCATGCTCTCAGGATAATAGAGATGGGCTGCACTACTCGCGTGAACGTCTTTCAGCGATTCATCCGACTTGACCCATGAGACTTCCTGCAGCGGAACATTATTTTTTTTTATCATAAAGGTGAATTCAGTATTTGTTTAGCCTGCCACGGCAATGAATGATGATGGGGGGACAAGGCAGTCAGAAGATGTCAGAGGGTTTTGCGACGAAGACCTTCGCTCCATGTCCGACAAGGCATTCGCGGTCGCGGAACCCCCACAGCACCGAAATGCACGGCATGTGGCAGTTGGCTGCCGTGGCGAGGTCCACCTCGCTGTCGCCCACATACACCGCCCCCTGCGACGGGATGCCCAGAATGCGCAGGGCCTCTATGACGGTATCGGGTGACGGCTTGCGGGCAACACTCGCACTCTCGCCGATGGCGACATCGACCAGCGGACCGAAGAAACGCTGGCAGAGGGCTTTGGTGGCGGCATCGAATTTGTTGCTCACCACGGCGGTGGCCTTTCCCGCCTCCTTCAGCCGTCGGAGCATGGGCATGATGCCCGGATAGGGCGTTGTGGCGTCGTACTGATGGATGAGATAGTGCTCGCGGAAGGTCGCTAATGCCGGTTCGAAAAGCGGGTTATCCTTGCCGCCAGGCACCGCCCGCTCTATGAGTTTGCTCACTCCGTTGCCCACAAAGCGGCGCACCTCATCGATGGTATGCTCTGGCAGATGGTGTGTGCGCATCGCATAGTTGGTGCTCGCCGCCAGGTCGTTCAAGGTGTCGAGCAGCGTGCCGTCGAGGTCGAAGATGACGAGTTTGGGTTTCATAAGATTTCTCTTTATG
>CACXDY010000430.1 GCA_902766505.1 uncultured Prevotellaceae bacterium | reverse complement strand
GTAGACAGTGTCACTGTAGACATGCTCGAACCTATTTTTGAAAATGAGACCCAATTTGTGGCAACTCGCAACATGGGCAGAGGCACGTTTGTTTCCATGGGAAACCCGCATTATGTCATCTTCACTGATGACGTAGATGAAGTGGAAATAACAGGAAAGGAATTGGAACAGCATCCGTCCTTCCCACAAGGATGCAACATAGAGTTTGCCCGAATCGAGGACAATGGGACAATTAGAACCCGTGTGTGGGAGCGTGGCAGCGGCATTACCATGGCGTGTGGAACAGGGGCTTGTGCCACTGCCGTCGCGGCTGTCATGACGGGTAGATCAGGAAGGAACGCCCAAATCCAGATGGATGGTGGTATGCTTGAGATTGAGTGGCGGGAAACCGACAACCATGTGTATATGAGAGGTCCGGCTGAATTTGTGTTCGACGGAGAAATCATTTTATGAAAATCATGAAATCATCAAAACAAGACAAATATGGCATTAGTCAACGAACATTTTCTGAAACTACCAAATAATTACCTGTTTGCCGATATCGCTAAAAAGGTAAATGCCTTCAAGGTAATGCACCCCAAAGCAGACGTTATATCCCTCGGCATAGGCGATGTGACGCGACCATTGTGTCCTGCTGTTATTGAGGCAATGCACCATGCGACGGATGAGATGGGCACCACTGCAGGTTTCCGTGGATACGGCCCAGAACAAGGTTATGACTTCCTACGTGAAGCTATTTTGAAGAACGACTTTCTCCCCCGTGGCATACATCTCGACATTGATGAGATATTTATCAATGACGGTGCGAAATCGGACACCGGCAATATCCAGGAGCTAATCCGTTGGGACAACTCCATTGGAGTGACCGACCCTATCTATCCTGTATATATCGACTCCAACGTGATGATTGGCCGGGCAGGTACTGTGAATGACGGGCGCTGGTCGAATGTTGTCTATATGCCTTGTAATGCAGAAAACGGCTTTATCCCCGAGATTCCGAAAGACCGTCATGTAGATGTTATCTATCTCTGTTATCCAAACAACCCTACTGGTACCGTCATTTCAAAGCAGGAATTGCGTAAGTGGGTAAATTACGCTTTGAAGAATGACATTCTCATCTTCTATGATGCTGCCTATCAGGCATATATCACAGACCCGGAGATTCCGCGCAGCATCTATGAGATTCGAGGAGCAAGAAAATGTGCCATTGAATTTCACTCGTATTCTAAAACAGCGGGATTCACAGGATTGCGTTGTGGCTACACTATAGTTCCCAAAGACCTAACAGCAGCCACGCTTGACGGAGAACGTGTACCCCTCAATCCACTATGGAATAGAAGACAGTGTACAAAATTCAATGGAACAAGTTATATCTCGCAACGTGCGGCTGAAGCCATATACACACCGGAAGGCAAGGAGCAGGTGCAGTCGACCATTGATTATTATATGCAAAATGCCCATCAGATGCTGAGTACCCTTCGCTGTCTGGGTTATGAAGTTTATGGTGGTGAGAATGCCCCCTATATATGGATGAAGATTCCTAATAGGACTGTCATTTCAGAAAAGGGTTCATCCCCCCGGAGCCTTTCATGGAATTTTTTCGAGCAGATGCTTTATGGTGCCCATGTTGTCTGCACACCAGGCGTAGGATTCGGTCCATCAGGCGAGGGATATGTTAGATTTACGGCCTTCGGCAGTCATGAGAATACTGGAGAGGCTTTAGAGAGAATAGAAAAATGGACTATTAAACATTAACACATAGAGATTATGGAAGCATTAAGATTTCAAGTAGTCGGAGAGGCCTTCAAGAAGAAGCCACTCAAGGTAAAAGTCCCAAGTGAAAGACCAGCCGTATATTTTGGCAAAAAGGTCTTCAACCGTGAGAAGATGTATAAGTATCTTCCCAAGAACGTCTATGACAAAATGATAGATGTGATAGATAATGGTGCTGAGCTCGACCGCCAAGTTGCTGATGCCGTTGCTGCCGGCATGAAGCAATGGGCGACAGAGAATGGTGTAACCCACTACACCCATTGGTTTCAGCCATTGACCGAAGGAACTGCCGAGAAACATGATTCTTTTATCGAGCATGACGGGAAAGGAGGAATGGTGGAAGAATTTTCAGGCAAATTGCTTGTACAGCAAGAGCCCGATGCCTCATCATTCCCATCAGGTGGTATCCGCTCTACTTTCGAGGCGCGGGGTTATTCTGCTTGGGACCCTACATCGCCCGTATTTATTATTGATGATACCCTGTGTATCCCCACCGTATTTATATCATATAGTGGTGAAGCTCTCGACTATAAGGCTCCATTGCTGAGAGCCCTTCACGCTGTCAACGTAGCAGCTACGGAGGTATGTCACTATTTCGACCCCGAGGTCAAGAAAGTGACGTCCAATCTCGGATGGGAACAGGAATATTTTTTGGTAGATGAAGGTCTTTATGCCGCCCGTCCAGATCTGCTTTTGACAGGTCGCACGTTGATGGGGCACGATTCAGCTAAGAACCAGCAGATGGACGACCACTATTTCGGCAGTATCCCAGAACGGGTGGCCGCTTTCATGAAGGAGCTTGAGATTGTAGCACTTGAATTAGGCGTTCCCTGTAAAACCAGACACAACGAAGTAGCCCCCAACCAATTTGAGTTGGCACCGATATACGAGGAAACGAATCTTGCTGTAGACCACAACATGTTATTGATGTCGGTCATGAAGCGTGTAGCCCGCAAACACGGTTTCCGTGTACTACTCCACGAAAAGCCTTTCGCAGGTATCAATGGCAGTGGAAAGCACAACAACTGGTCGTTGAGTACCGATACCGGCGTGCTGCTTCATGCCCCCGGCAAGACAGTTCTTCAGAATCTGCGTTTTGCGACGTTCATCGTAGAGACCTTGATGGGTGTTTACCGCCACAACGGGCTGCTGAAAGCCAGCATCATGTCTGCGACCAATGCCCATCGACTGGGAGCCAACGAAGCCCCTCCAGCCATCATCTCTTCGTTCCTTGGCAAGCAAGTCAGTGAACTCCTCGACCATATTGAAAAGGCCGACCGTGAAAACATTCTCGCTATGGACGGCAAACAAGGGATGAAGATGGATATTCCTGAAATACCAGAATTGTTCATTGACAATACTGACCGCAACCGTACTTCCCCCTTCGCTTTTACCGGCAACCGGTTTGAATTCAGGGCAGTCGGTTCGGAGGCCAACTGCGCCAGTGCCATGATAGCTTTGAATTCCGCTGTTGCTGAAGCATTGGTCAATTTCAAGAAGCGTGTGGATGCACGCATTGAGGCAACATCCTCCAAGTTTGAAGGAACAGAGCACAGCGCCACCTTCCATGCCATCATTGACATTTTGCGCGAGGACATTCAAACCTGCAAACCTATACGTTTCGACGGCAATGGTTACAGTGATGAATGGGTGGTTGAGGCAACCAAACGTGGATTGGATGTGGAGAAATCATGCCCGATTATCTTCGAGCGGTACCTCGACCCGGAAAGCATTGAAATGTTTGAAAGTCTTGGCGTAATGACCAAAAAGGAACTCGAAGCACGCAATGAAGTGAAATGGGAAACTTACACCAAGAAAATACAGATAGAAGCCAGGGTACTTGGTGACCTGTCGATGAATCACATTATCCCCGTCGCTACCCGCTACCAAAGTGCGTTGTTGAAAAACGTGGAAAACATGACCGCCATTTTCCCTGCAGAAAAAGCAAAGATGCTTTCTGTACGCAACATCAAACTCATCGAAGAAATAGCAGAGCGCACCTCAATGATAGAGCAACAGGTAGAGGAACTCATCAATGCCCGCCGGCAGGCTAACAAGATAGAGAACGAGCATGATAAAGCTATCGCTTATCATGACATGGTGGAGCCTAAACTCGATGACATCCGCTATCAAATAGACAAATTGGAGCTCATCGTTGATGACAGTTTATGGCCGTTGCCCAAATATCGTGAATTGCTCTTTATCCGATAGAATAATAACCAACAACTTTTACTTTGGTTGTTTGAAGTTTGCGAGGGACTCGGTGCTGCGACAGCATCGAGTCCTCATTTTTATGCAATATCATACAGATAAGAAAATCGCAGGAATGGACATGAAAATTTGGCGTTTTCATATGAAAGCTATATCTTTACACCAGAAAACAAAATAACAATCATACCATCATGAAGAAATACGTTTTCCTTATATTGGCCTGTGGAATTCTGTTCGCAGCATGTGGAAATCAAACGCAAAAAGAACCAGATATGGATATTGTTGATCATGTAATAAAGGCCCTTTCCGATAGTGGTCACATTGAATTAAACGCTCTACAGTGGACAAGAGAGCCCCAAAGGTTTGAAATAAAAGGAGACACCATTTTAGTGACGACTGCGCCAAAGACCGACCTTTGGCAGCGCACCTATTATCATTTTCAAAACGACAATGCCCCCGTGCTACAGATGAAGACACGTGAGAAATACTTTAGTTTTGTTGTTAAGACAGATTTCACAGGAAGCCATCATCGTTTCGACCAGTGCGGCATAGTGATGTATTTGGATAGTGCAAATTGGCTCAAAGGTTCCGTGGAATATGAGAACGAGTCGTTCCAACATCTCGGTAGTGTAGTCACTAACAATGGTTATTCCGATTGGGCAACCACAGCGATTTCCGCAGATGTAAAGACGATGTGGTATCGTTTCTCACGCAGGGAGGACGATTATTGCATTGAATGTTCCGCCGACGGGACTAATTTCAGCCAAATGCGCATTTGCCATATGCATGCAGGAGCAGGAGAAATCAGTTTTGGCATATACGCCTGCTCTCCTGAGGAATCGTCGTTCACAGCAGTTTTCTCGGACATGAAGATAACTGAATGTATGTGGAAGGCACACGATGGTCAACAGCCAGACGCAGAAAAATGAAGAAAGTAAGGACACCAAGTGAAACAAATTGAATTGAAAGATGTTTTACAAAGAGAACGTAGACAATGCTGTTGCCAACAAAGGGGCTGGAGTATGCTATGACGCTTATGCTTTGTGTCAGAAACGAAAAGATTTGAGTATTTCAAAAGAGATACCCGTGTATATCTGGCATGGTGTGGAAGACAAAACGATTCCCCTATCCTACATCAAGTATTTTCAGTCAAAGTATTCTGTGAAGGCAGAACATGTGATTGACAACATAGGACATATGCTCTATCTACCCTATTGGAAAGCTATCATAGCAGAAGCGACCTCTATGTGAAATATGATATAGTGATAAAGACTCGTTAAGAGAGTCTTGCTTCTATAAGAGGTCTATCCCAAAATATTACCCCATTGGCTTCTGTAGCCAAAGAGTCGGATTCGTCATGAAGCATCTCCATCAGTTGCTGCTCCCTTTTCTTAGACCTCCTGCCTTTAGCTTCGTATAGTAATTTACTGAAATAAGCATCGTAGGAGATGGCAAAATCATCATCAGAAACATGTGGAAAGAAAGAAACAGCCACTTCGTAACGGATTTGCCCATCCTCGGAGGTGGCTATCAGTGTCACGGCTGCCGCATGCCGGTCCACACCGTTATATGTACATTCTGCCGCGAAATACTGTTGGTAAACATTTATTGTTGCCATAGGTTGATGATTTTAAAGGTTATATCCCATCCATAGGTTTGAACGTTTGTTCATATGGCGTTTGGGAAGACTATGCAAAAATACTTACTTTTTAAAACAACCATGCATTTTATCATGTTTTTTTACGTGTGTATAGATTGTCTGTAAATGAATCATAAAAAAACAAGCATGCGCTTTGTTCAACTTTCGTTTTTTTTCATACCTTTGCAAAAATGTTTAATCTATCAAAAGTCGATAACTTACTTTTATTGCACCATTAGTCTATGAAAAATAAGAACGTACTGTCTTTGAACCATCAAGAGGCTCTTGAATTTTTTATGAAATCTGAGCAATTTCATGGATTTGAACTCCCCGAATATTTTGATTTTGACAAAGTGTTGAACTATGTCAAAAAGACTATAGGCGACAAGTCCTATGAAGAATGCCTCGCAGACATATCTCCAGACAACTTGCCCGATGTGAATCTTGACATCATTTTGAACAAGGATGGCCGTTATGCTGTACGCCCTTTGATTCTTGCCAATCCTTTCCTGTATTATTTTCTGGCAAGAGAGATTTGCTGTCCGTCCGGTTGGGAAGCTATCCAACAATGCTTTAACGCCTATACAGTCCCACATCTTGTCTCCTGTGCCCTACCTGTAATACCTGAAAAAGTTGAAGAGTTTTATAAATCAACAACCATTCTCAATTGGTGGAATGCCATGGAGCAACGTTCAATAGAACTATCTCTTGAACACCGCTACATGTTCGTCACCGACATCACCAACTGTTATGGCAGCATCAATCCTCAATCCATCGAATGGGCGTTGTTGTGCAAGAATACCCAACACGAGAACGACAAGAATCATGCTATCGCCGAAAATTTGCAAAAATATCTCCGTGCTCTTCAGCATGGTCATAACATTGGCATACCACAGGGAAGTGCATTGTTCGATTTTGTAGCCGAAATCATATTAGGCTATTCCGACCTTCTCTTGCATGAAGCTCTGCAGGAAGAGGAAATAGAAGGATATGAGATTATCCGCTATCGAGATGATTACAGGGTGTTCTGTAATGACAATGACACCTTGGAACGCATTTCCTATATCCTTCAATCAGTCCTTGAGGGGCTGAACTTCCGGATGAATTCAGATAAGACAAAGATTTCCGACTCTATAGTGTTGGATTCCGTCAAGTCCGACAAATTATTTTACATCTACAACACACCCTATTCAACAAGAAGGGAATTGACTTCGACAGCTTTGAGAAACACCTGCTTTTCATCCTGATGTATGGTCGCCAATATCCTAATAGTGGTCAGATGAAAACATTGCTTTCAGATATTGACAAGCGTATAGAGAAATGGTTAGAACCCTACGAGGTTGAAGTGGAAGATGAAGAAATACAGGAAGACGAGCCTTCTGCAAAGAAAAAAGTAATCCGTAGAAATCGGTTGACTGGTGGGAGTGTCCGAGCCTTGTCAGCTGTTGCCACTCAGATAGCTTTGGATAATGTAACGGTGAGTCACTATGCACTCCGCGTCATCAGCCGTATGGTGGAATCTTTGAAGGATATGAAGGAGAAACGTGACATCATCGACAAGGTTTACACCAAACTTTGTAAGCAACACAATTCCGATTATAATCAGCTTTGGCTTCAGAATATCACATACACACAAGACAAGAAACAAAAGGATTCGCCCTATACAATGCGTCTTTGCAAACTTGTGATGGGAAATATGGATGAGCCATTGTGGAACAATAATTGGTTGAAGCCAGAATTAGTCAAGAAGATGCCCTATCAATCCATAGTCAACAAGGACACTTTGAAGAAGGTTACTCCTGTGATTGTATTTAGAGAGACGAGGGCTTATTATGAGGCTTTGGCAGAGCTTGTTTTATGTGATGAGGCATACGTAAACCCTATCCGTTTCAAGAAGATAAAAAAATAACAGAAATTAGAAATATCCATCATTGCAGATGAGAAAAAGTAAAATCATATTTGGTCTTACGATGTTTATTATCGGATGCGTGACAGGAGGGATTATCGCATATAGTCTTTCCCCACGCCCAAGAGTAACTTTGAAAGGTTACCATGGTATAGATGTATCCAATCATCAAGGAAAGATTGATTGGATACAAGTAGCTAATGACAAAAATATCCAATTTGTTTACATCAAAGCAACAGAAGGAGCCACATATGTTGATAAATCCTATTCCCGCAACATTACTGAAGCCCGCAAACACGGCTTCAAGGTTGGTTCTTACCATTATTTAAGAAATACCAGCATAATCAAGGAGCAATTCATAAATTTCAAGAATGTTGCGGCAAAGGAATCTCAAGACCTCATTCCAATGGTTGATGTGGAAGAACATGTTGATAAAGACAGCATCAAGTTGTTCTGCCAATTAATTGAATCTCATTATGGGAAAAAGCCTGCTATTTATGGAACAAACAGGTCATACAATTCTTTTTGCGCTCCCGACTTCAATGATTATGTTCTGATGATTGGAAGATATGGAAAGAAAGAGCCTATTATCATTGGCTTTGGTCACTACGACATCTGGCAATATAGTGCAAAAGGCAGTATTCCCGGTATTCCTAAAAAAGTTGATTTGGACAGGGTGCACCCAGATTTCAATATAGCGAAACTATATTTGAATTAATCCGAATTGACAAGAATGGGTAGCCGTCAAACGGCTACCCATTCCTGTCGTAAACAATTCCCAGAGACTTGCTGTTTTCATAGGTTCAAACGGAAATATAGCCAAAGTGAATCCTTCAAGTCAGTCTTTAGTTAATTGTTTGACGTATTTCACATCTACCCCATCACCTTTCAGCACATCAGCAAAGTCTTGTGGACGAATGGTGACAGGACCGTGCATGAATTCCGGGATGTTGTAGCTTCGCATAAATTGTCTATGATAGTCAGCATCGGCAGAAGGCAGTTCGAAAGGCTTGCTGCCATGGCCATTGGCATCGAAATGGGCAATAAACGGCCGGGTGAAAGACCCGTCATCGCGCCGGCTGCTGAAAATTACCCATCGGCCATTGCTCGACCATGAATGATAGCTTTCTGTATCAGGTGAGTTCCATTCATCCACTTTACGTACATCCCCGCTCTTCAAGTCCATCATCCACAAATCTGCATCGTGGTGCCAGATATGGAAATAACCATATTCGGCACTGGAGAAAAGCAAGTATTTTCCGTCTGGAGAGATACGTGGAAGAACGGCGCTTTGCCCGACAGCAGCAGCATCGAAGACCAACTCACGTGGTCCAAAAAGCATGGTTTCCGGGTCAAAACTTTTCTTGTAGAGATTGTATTTCAATGTTTTAGACCTTGATGCCAAGTCTCTTTTCTTGGATGTTACCGAGTCTGTTTTTACGTAATGACCACTACAATAATAGAGGGTTTTACCATCGGGAGCCCAGCAAGGAAAGACTTCGAACTCCGTTGTGTCATTCTCAAGATTGGTCACCAAATCGT
>CACXDY010000429.1 GCA_902766505.1 uncultured Prevotellaceae bacterium | reverse complement strand
TTGTTGCGGTAATAGCTCAGTTGGTAGAGCACGACCTTGCCAAGGTCGGGGTCGCGAGTTCGAGTCTCGTTTACCGCTCCTTTTTGATTGTAGGAAAGAAAAACCAAATCAATGAATTTATATATTAGATATTTCGATAAGGAGACATTGGTTTACAGTGCCGACGAAGCTGTCGATTTCCTTTGCTCTATTCCTGAAATTGGAATGAACCCTCAAATCGAAGCCGATATCAGGGATTATGCCGCCAGTGATGTTTATTATCCTAAAAGATATAAGGTGAGGCCTCGGGTCTATTTTATCGTCATCAAGACCGAAGCGGCCACCATGATGGATTTCAAACAGAAAAAGGCGTTGAGAACCAATCCGCAACATACCGTTGAGCGCCGGGATAGCGTACAGCCTGCAGTTGGAAGACTTAACGAGGAAAGGCAAGGATGGTATGAGGGTGCACTGGATTTCAAAAGGGTCGTCATGGTACCGGCAACAGGAAAACATGAGTATCGGGATACTCATTTCGTTGCAAGATGCAAGGCACTATCTGGTCTTGACTGCTACAACAAAATTGTCGACCATCTCCGCGACAGAGTCGACAGCCGTAGTCAGTTTCCTTCTGCAAAGGGGAAGAACTTCAAGTTCAAGTACCTGGGGATGTGGAAATAAATTTCCTTTTTAAACAATCATTTTCGTCTTGAGTATGAATAAGGTAATGCTGATAGGAAATGTGGGTCGTGATCCTGAGGTGAAGTATTATGATACCGACCAGGCTGTGGCTTCTTTCACTCTTGCTACAACCGAGAGAGGATATACCTTGCAGAATGGCACTGTCGTCCCCGACCGTACCGACTGGCATAACATCGTCGTGTGGAGAGGACTTGCCAAAATAGCTGAGAAATATGTTCATAAGGGTGACAAACTCTATATTGAAGGCAGATTGAGATACCGCACCTATGATGACCAGAGGGGCGTGAGAAGATTCGTCACTGAGATCTATGGTGAGAATATGGAGTTGCTGTCCCCCAAACCACAGGCTGACAGTAAAAACACCGAGACAACGGTGACGGATTCGGAAGAGCCGCCATTTTGATGTAAAATAGAGAGTTTTGGACACAATAGACTATTTTCATCAAACATTAAGCGAAGTTCAATTCATTGCTCCTACAACAGGGGTAATTATGGTAGCGGTACTGGCTGTACTGCTGCTCATGTTGTCTGCTTTCGCAAGTGGCTCTGAGATTGCGTTCTTCAGCCTCTCACCCAAAGACTTGAATTCTCTTGATTCCGAGCGCTATCCCGCTGACAGGAAAATACAACTCCTCCGTGATGATAATGAACGTACTCTGGCGACTATTCTCATCACCAACAACCTGGTCAACGTGACCATTATCATGCTCTGTAATTACGTCTTTGCTAATACGGTCGTATTTGGAAAGGCGAAATGGTTGGAGTTTTTGTGTATCACGGTGATTCTCACATTTATCTTGCTACTCTTTGGAGAAATCATGCCCAAGGTCTTCGCACGTCAGAATTCCTTGAGGTACTGTCGTACGGCTGCTTCGGGCATCATGGCACTGAGAACGCTGTTCTGGCCGGTGGAGAACATCTTGATGAAAAGTGGGTCCCTGGCTGGAAAAATCGTGCAGAAAGAATCCCGCGTGCTCAGTGTGGATGACTTGGAACAGGCGTTGGAACTGACCGACAAAGAGGAAATCAAGAATGAGCAGAGCATGCTTCAGGGCATTATCCGCTTCGGCGATGAGACGGCCCGGGAAATCATGACACCACGACAGGATATCGTCAACCTTAGCATGAGGGATGACTTCAACAAGGTGCTTGCATGCATTGTGGAGAACAATTACAGTAGGATTCCTGTCTATCAGGGTAATAGTGACAATATCCGTGGCGTTTTGTACGTGAAGGATTTGCTCCCGCATATCGGAAAGACGGCTTCTTTCAGATGGCAAAGTCTCATCCGACCGGCATATTTCGTTCCTGAGACGAAAAAAATCGACGACCTCCTGAGGGAATTTCAGGAGAACAAAATTCATATTGCCATCGTTGTCGATGAATTTGGCGGAACAAGTGGATTGGTCACCCTCGAGGATATTCTTGAGGAAATCGTTGGTGAAATCAATGATGAGTACGACGAGGAGGAAAAGACTTACACTAAACTTAACCAAAACACGTATGTTTTCGAGGGCAAAACGCTCTTGGCTGATTTTTGCAGGATTCTCGACATTGATGATGATGATTTCTCTGAGGTGGAAGGGGATGCTGACTCGCTCGCAGGCTTGCTTCTTGAACTGAAAGGCGACTTCCCCAAAGTCAATGAAGTCATCTCTTTTGGCAAATATACCTTTACTATTCTTGCCATCGAACAAAGGCGTATCTCGAGAATCAAAGTGGTCATTCATCAGGAAAATGCAACTGAGAATGAAAAACAAGGGTCTTAGTTTGTTGTGTTGCCTCGCTTGCGTGGCGGGTGCCATGGCACAGCGGGTGGTGGTTCATCCTCAGCAATCTTTTCCGGAGTCGGTCAAGGCGGGTGGATACAGTGGCATCACCTGGATGGGTGACAACCGTTATGCGGTGGTTTCTGACAACCAACAACTCGATGGGTTTTATATCTTTGACATCCCGGTCGATTCTGCCGGGTGTATCTCCCAGGTAAGTGAGATTGGTTTCTATCACAACAATGTGGATGCGAAGGACAATGAAGGCATCGCATGGTTTCCTGGAAAGCAAACGCTCTTCATATCA
>CACXDY010000428.1 GCA_902766505.1 uncultured Prevotellaceae bacterium | reverse complement strand
GGAATTCGCCCTCCACATGGCTGACTTTGTGAGCCTGATGGAGATTCTGTCCGACAACTATTTCAACAACTATACGCGGTCGAGCAAAGTGTTCGATATACCGCAGTTGCTTTATACTGATGCTGATGTCACTGCCCTGCAGCGACATGTGGGTACCTTGCGCGAGATGGCCGATTATGGACTTACGACAGTGGCGAAGGCTGATGCCAACACTACCAATGCCCAACGCTTCCAACTGCTCAGCATCAAGGCCTACTCCTTTGTGCTTGCCGGTGACTTCTTCCGCGCCCTACCCATCGTGAATGGCGGCGACGTGGTGGAATGGGACGGACAGATGAAACGAGCCATGGAAGTGCTCGATGAGGCACTACCACTGGCACAAACTGCCGAAGACCGTGCCTTCGTGCATACCCTCTATGCCCGTGCTGCTCACCGCATCGGAAATCGCGAATTGGCCATAGACCATGCCCGTCAGGCATTGAATGCTTCAGGCGACTTCTACCGACAGGTGCGTTTTGACAGCAAGAATGGTGTGCTGAACAATGCACAAGAGGCTATCTGGAGCGACTGGTTCCAACCGCTGCCCCGTCTTGACTTCCTTGATCCCAAATATTTCCAGCTCACCAGCAGCGACCAATGTCCGATAACCATCGCAAAGGCGGAGGAAAACTATCTCATCCTTGCTGAGGCTGCTTTGGCGGGCAATGACCTTGTTGAAGCCAAACAGCAACTCTCGGCACTGCTGGCACTGGTGAAATCCCGTCCGGTGCAGACTGATATCAACGATCAACTTGAGGGACGCTACAATGGCGGAATGAAGGCTTTCCCCAACGACCCAAGCTACCGCGTGCAGGCTTCACCCAATGACTCTCTCCGTAGCGGACTGATCATTGACCGCAGGCCGCCCTTCCTCATTTCCATTCCTTATATTTCAGGCACTTCGGTGACGCAGGGGATGATTGATGGCGTAGACAATCATGACAGCGCACTCGAACTCGTTTACCTCATGCGCCAGGAAATATTCTTCGCCGAGGGGCGTCGTCCTGCAGATTTGGGCATTCGTCTGCCACTTTGTGAGGTGGAGGCTGCCAATGCCGCCAATGGGTCATCTTTTACCGAGGCATGGATACCCCAGTTTGTGCCACGCAACTATGGGCTCGACGATTTTACTGTCGATGACGAGGCGAAGACCGTGACCATCACCCACAACATGAACCGCGTGATTGTGGAGAATGCCCATACGGCTGATGCCGCACCTTTTGAATGACCTCAACCAACACAAAAACATGAGAAAAATAGTCATGCCTTTTGGCCGCGTGGCGGCAGCAATGCTGATGATATTGTTTGCGACAGCCGTGAAAGCCCAACAGCCGCGCTATGTCATCCTTATCACCATCGACGGGTTGCGTGCGGAGATGATTGACGATCCTCTGATGCCATCACCGTTCATGAAGATGATGAGTCGTGACGGACTGCGTATCGGTAGAGTGATAGGAGTCCCGCCGGCTGCCACCTATCCCTCGCATACTACGCTGGTCACCGGGGAGGTGCCCGCACGGCATAGGGTGTTCTATAACCGTCCGTTCCTCTGGAACAAGGATACTGCCCGAATCAGTTACTGGTATGCCGATAGCATCGCTGTGCCGACTATTTGGCAACGGGCTCATGAAGCTGGCATGAAGACGGCCTCACTCTTCTGGCCCGTGTCCACAGGAAGTCCGTATATCGATTACAATGTACCGGAGTTTTGGTCGCTCGACTACAGTTGCGACCAAATGGCATATATCAAACCCTCATGCACACCATTGGGCATTCTTGATGAGTTGGAACAAAATGCTTGTGGGAAACTCGACACCATCACCTATCAGGCGGGGTCCCTTCAGCGCGACGGTCGCACTGCGGCCATGGCCAACTATCTGATGAACCACTATCAGCCGCAGCTGATGACTATCCACCTCATTACCACCGATTACAGTCAGCATGACCTGGGCACGCAGAGCCAGCGGTTGCTGCAGGATGTGGCAAGTGCCGACCATGCCGTGGGGACTATCATCGAAAACCTGAAGCTCACGCACCGTATGGATAGCACCGTCATTCTCGTCATGGGCGATCATGGTTTTTGTGATTACAGCCAAACGCTCAGTCCAAATGTATGGCTCACCCGAGCCGGACTGCTCAGCGAACGGCCAGGGGGAGAGTGGAAGGCGTGTTTCTATGCTGGTGGAAACACCAGCTTCCTCTACCTTCGCAAGAGTAATGACAAAAAGACGTTGAGGCACATCAGACGGTTGCTTGAAAACCTTCCTGGGGCGGAGCGGAGCCTCTTCCGTGTGGTGGAAAAGGATGAACTCACAGCCAAAGGGGCCGATCCTGCTGTGGTGCTGGCATTGGAACCCATGGTCGGGGTGTCAGTTACCAACAACCGGACGGGCGAGGTCGTGGCACAGCGTAAAGGCGGCACCCACGGATTTATCAGCGGACAGGATGCCACAACCCTTATCGCCTTCGGCTCAGGCATCTCACCCGGTCGTCAGGACTCCATACGCCAAACAGCCATCGCTCCTTGGGTTCTCCAACTTCTGGGTGTTGAATAGATACCCTTGTTGGGATAGCAGAATACCCCTTTGTTAGATAATTGTTGGCTCCGCAATTAATTTTCCACGGCAGAAACGGTACTCTATCTGGCGGTCGTCGCCGAGATAGATGTATCGTTCTAAACGTTCCAGCAGTGAGTAGTTATCGAAGTTGAGCACGCTGTCGTCAATGACCAGTGCGTCGAAATCATAGCCTGGTTCAAAACTGCCCACTTTGCCAAAGAAACTACCCGCCGATTTGGTGGCAATCCAGAAAATTTCGGATAGAGTGAGGAACTTGATGTTGTGATCTTGTTGGTAGTGCATCTTGCTGACCTGAATAGCATAAACCAACATGCGGAACATATTCAGGTCGTGACCGCCGCTGATGTCACTGCCCAGTCCTATACGCAGTCCCTCTTCGAGAAAAGTGCGGATGGGCGCCATGCCCGATGCTAAGTTGTAGTTCGATGTGGGACAGTGGGCCACCATGACATCGTTTTGTTTCATCAATTCCAACTCGTGGCCGTCGGTCCATATACAGTGGGCCATAATGGTGGGTGTCTGTCCGAAGAGTCCGTAGCGGTTGTATGCATCACCATAACTCTTGCTCTCAGGCTCCAATTCAGCCACCCAGGCAATCTCTGACGTGTTCTCCGAAAGATGAGATTGCACGGGTAAACGGTACTTGTTGGCCAGTTCACCACAAGCTTCCAACAATTCAGGTGTGCACGAAGGCACAAAGCGCGGTGTAATGATGGGACGCACCAAGGCATCGGGCTGGTTGAATTCCGCAATCAGCCGCTCATTGCCTTCTACGG
>CACXDY010000427.1 GCA_902766505.1 uncultured Prevotellaceae bacterium | reverse complement strand
GTGATAGCAGTCCACTGGGGCAATCCTTCACCATTGGGATTACCTGTCTTGCAGAAATTGGCATAATAGGTGAGGAAGAGTTTTGAAATAGCGTGGTCGTCTTCATTCCAATCGTAATACTCATTGGTGGCAAGGGTTCCCATGGCGTATTCGATATCTGCTGAATGGACGGCTCCTGGAGCAATTACAGGTTGCTGAGCATCAGCCTTCTTATCTTCCTTGGTCTTTTCACGCACACCTCCGGCAAGGGCAGCTACCTTGTCACCCATCTTCGCTGATACCTGAGGACGGGGGTGCATGTAGTGATAGCGATAAACGGGAAGTCCTGACTTTGCATGATAGTCGCAGGCCTTCCAAGTGGGGAAGCCTGTGAAAAGATCGGAGGCAAGGTCGAGGCCTTTCTGGCTCAGCACGTCTTCATCGGTCTCGAGCCCGTAAGCCTTGAAAATCTCGTCTGTCATATCACCAAACTGCGGCTTCATGGCTTTTTTGTAGTTTTCGAGGGTAGGTGCCTGATCCCTCAGCGTCTGCAAGGGAGTACCTTCCTGTGAGTTCCATCCTGCGAGCAGAGGCACCTGGGCCTGCTGACCTTTCTCGAACACATCGTCAGCACTTTCTTTCATGAAATAGCCATCGAGCACCACGTTGGCCATCCCTTTGGGGGGAAGGAGCTTTTGGAGAGAATCGGCGTTCAATGCCATCGCATCTGCCAGACTTGAGATGCCTGCCTGTTTCAGAAGTTCTGCTCCGGCAGCATCGGCATCGGCTTGGGAAGAAGGCTGAAAAGGCAATACCTCGGCACCCGATGAAAGTATGGCGCCGGCAATCAGGTTCTTGGAGAGGGGAGAGCACATCAGAAGCGATACAGAGAAGGAACCTGCCGATTCTCCTACAATGAAAATCTTGTCAGGATTGCCACCGAAGGCCGAAATATTCTCTTTCACCCACTTGATGGCAGCCACTTGGTCGAGGAAACCGTAGTTGCCGCTTCCCTTATACTCGGAAGATGCAGTGAGGTCTGGATGGGCAAAGAACCCGAACACCCCCTCACGATAGTTAGCCGTCACACCAATCACACCTTCCTTGGCTATGGAAGAACTATCGTAACGGGGCTCGCTGCCTGAACCAGCCATCAATCCGCCACCATTGAAATAGATAAGCACGGGCATGGCATCAGCCGTTGTGGCAGCAGTGGTCCAAATATTGAGATAGAGACAGTCCTCGCTGCGGCCCGAACCTCTGAACGACATGTCACCGAAAATGTTGGGCTGCATGGGATCGTCGCCAAACTGCTTGGCAGAACGCACTCCCTCCCAAGCTTGAACAGGCTGAGGAGCCTTCCAACGGAGTTCGCCCACTGGAGCTTGAGCGAAAGGAACACCCAGGAACTTCTTCACACCGTCTTCTTCGAAACCTTGGAGAACACCATACTGGGTTTTTACTTCGAGGGCGATGGTTTCACCCTTCTGTTGAGTGCAGCTGAAGAGAACTGCAATACAAGCGATGGCCAACATCGCAAATACATGGCTTTTAGTCATAATGAAGTCTGTTTATGGGGTTTAATTGGAATTTTCAATGTTCACTTTTCTCCGATTGATTTTCCAACCAAATGCTGCCACACTGATGCTGACCACGGGCGACAGGAGGTTGAAGAAACAATAGGGTAGGTAGGTCAGTGTGGCAACACCCAAGACAGTGCTTTGGGTAAGACCGCAGGTGTTCCAGGGAACAAGCACGGAGGTGACGGTGCCGCCGTCCTCACAGGAACGACTCAGCAAGCGGGGCTCATATCCCATCTTGGCATACATGTTCTTGAACATGGAACTGGTGAGGATGATGGACAGGAATTGGTCGGCAGAGGTGATGTTGAGAAAAAGGGCGCTTCCCACCGTCGAGGCAACCAGTGAGACGGTTCCTTTGACCAGCCGTTGGAAATAGCGCATGATATCTTCCAGTTGCCCTGTTGCCGTCAGTGCCCCGGCGAACACCTGTGCGCTGATAATCAGCCAGATGGTCGGCATCATGCCGCTCATTCCCCTTGTCGAGACAAGTCGGTCGAGTTCGCTGATGCCCGTGGAAATGGATGTGGAATCATAGCATGAGCGGATGACCCCTTCGTAGAGCACGAGAAAACTATGAGTGTTGGTTCCTGCTATCTCCCTGATACGGTCGGGCTGCGCGATGAGAGCCACTATACCGGCAATCAGGGTAGCGAGAAACAACACCACCAGTGACGGCCAGCGCCGCATAATCATGATGCCCATCACCAAAGGTACAAGAAACAGCCATGGTGAAATGTTGAAGGTATGCGAGAGACCATCCATGAACAGTTGCACGTCACCTTCTCCCGACACATCAATGAGCCACCCGGAAATGAGGAAAATAACCAGCGTGGCCAAGAATGTGGGCACCGTGGTTTGCATCATGTATTTGATGTGGGTGAAGAGAGGTGTGCCCACAACACTGGAGGCCAGCACCGTGGTGTCGGAAAGGGGTGACAGTTTGTCTCCGAAATAGGCCCCGCTGATGATGGCACCG
>CACXDY010000426.1 GCA_902766505.1 uncultured Prevotellaceae bacterium | reverse complement strand
GCCTGCCAGTGTCGATGATGTCTGGTTGTAGATGGCGGCAACGGCGCCTTTCACACTGGCCTCATTCTGGTAATAGACTCCTGCGTCAATACGGTCGTACACCTTCTCGTCCAAGTCTGTACAAGCCGACATACTCAAGCCTACTGCCATTGCTATGATGCTATATTTAAATGCTTTCATATTTTCTTCAATGATATGTTGATGAGTTGCTGTATTTAGTGGAAACGGAGAGTAACACCCAGACTGACCTGTGTGGCTTGCGGATAGGCACTGTTGGAGTCGATACCAGGTGTGATGCCGGTAGAGGTGACTATCGACGGGTCGTTGCCCTCATAGCCTGTGATTGTGAAGAGATTCTTGGCTGCAAGATATACTCGGAGACTCTCCACGATATCGCGTTTCTTGGGTGAATAAGTATATCCAAGAGTCACGTTGTCGAGTTTGAAATAATTGCCATTCTCCAAGAAGTAGCTGCTGATGATACCACCGCTCGAATGTACATTGCGGTAGTCTGTATAAGCAGTGCGGAGCACATTGTCGGTGCCGGCACCCTGCAAGCCCATACCATACTTCCGCATATTGAAAATTTGATAACCCAATGCACTGCGGAAGAGCAGGCTCAAATCCCATTTCTTATAACTCAAGGAGTTGCTCCAAGAAAGGAAATGCTTGGGTGCGCCGTTGCCAATGTTACGCTTATATGAAGGGTCGGCTTGTGCTGCTGGCACTTTGTTGCCATTATTGTCATAGATAAGAAGTAGTCCGTTCTCGTCGATGCCGGCATGCTCATAACCATAGAACTGTCCAATCTTGCCGCCTTCTTCCACGCGGAAGAAGTACTCGCTCGTACCTACACCTGGCTTCTGATAAAGGTCGAGGTAAGCCATCTGATAGACATCGCTCGACAGTTTGGTGAGTTTGGTGCTTCCCATGCTCCAGTTGATGCCTGTGGTCCATTTCACAGCACTTTTCCTCAACACATCATAATCAAGAGTTACTTCCACACCTGTATTTTTCGTTGTTCCCACATTGACAAGGATACTCTTGTATATGAATGGAGGTTGGGGAGCAGTGTAGTTGTAGAGAAGGTCTTTTGATTGGCGGTCGAAGAACTCCACGCTACCACGCAGACGGCTGTTGAAAGCCACGAAGTCGACACCAACATTGAAGGCGGTAGATTTCTCCCATGCCAGGTCGGGGTTGGCATTCACCGAGGGAGCATAACCGTTGGTCCACTGACCATCAATCAGATATGCGCCATACCCGCTATAGGTGGCCAACGACTTGTAGGCATCGAAATCGGAGCGGCCTGTCACACCATAGGAGATGCGGGGTTTCAAACTCTGGAATACTGATTTGAGACCGTCGGCAAACGGGGTATTGATGATTTCCCATGCCAGTGAAGCTGAAGGAAAACTACCCCATTTGGTGTTGACGCCAAATTTGGTGCTACCCTCACGCCGCATGGATGCGGTGGCGTAAATCATATCGTTGTAATTGTAGTTCAAACGGCCGAAGAAACCTATCAGGGTTGATTCGGAGGAACCTGCCCACAGGTTTGCCTTACCGTCACGAAGATAAGTACCATTGGCAATGCCATGATAGTTCATCGAATCATAGACAAACCCCATGTTCTCATTGCCACTCTGCTCCCATTTACTGCGTTCCCAGGAATAACCGAGCACAGCCTTCAATTGATGTTCATTGAGTGTCAGCGTGTAGTTAATCAGCCACTCCAGGCGGTTGGTCCACCACTTCTGGTAGTTGATGTTGGCGCGGCCGGCATAGCCATTCCAATATGACTCGCTGGACGTAGAGGGAGTATAGAAATTGGATTTCAAGTCATTGTACTGCAGAGCATAGCTCAGTGTAGTATTGAGAACATGCTGCTCCATCTGAATGATGTTGAGTTTCACGTCGGCATTGCCAAGCAAGTAGATACGGTCGCCGTTGCTGACGTTCTCCTTCAAGTCGTTCACCGGATTGTGAATATCGGTCGGAGAATTAGGCTGATAATAGGAACCATCGGGATTCTTCACAGGAATGGTAGGATTCATCGTGAGCGCTGTATCAAACAATCCGTCATTTCCCCATGTCTCATGCACTTTGCGGGCAGAGAGTGATGAGTTGAACTGCAAACGGTTGTTCAGAACGCGCTGCTCACCCACGAACCTGGCTCCGTATTCCTCACGGCCAGAGACGATATCAAGTCCGTTGCCTTTCTTGTAGTTGGCCGACAAGCCGAAGAAACCGTTCTTTGTCGAAGAGTCGATAGACACATATTGGTTCAAATTATAGCTCGTTGAGCGTGTAATCTCATCCCACCAGTCTGTATCGCCACCATAGTCCTGCCCCCTACGTGAACGGCGGAACTCATCCGTTGTGAGAATGCTGGGTTTGGGTTTTGCAAAATTCAAGGCGACGTAGCTGTCGTATGTCACATTGGTCACACCCTGGGTACCGGAGCCTTTCTTTGTGGTAACGAGAATCACACCATTGGCGCCACGGGTACCGTAGATAGCGGCGGAGCCGGCATCTTTCAGCACGGTGATGGACTCCACATCTTGTGTGGCTATATTGCGGAGGTCACCGCCCGCAATACCGTCGATGACAATCAGCGGTCCATTGGATGCGGTGAGCGAACCTGCACCACGCACCTGGAAATCAGTCATCGCATTGGGGTTGGCGTCGGCAGTAGCACTGACGTTGAGACCACTCACCTTACCTGCTATCAGTGCCATAGGGTCGCTTGCAGCTCCTTGGTTGAATTGGTCCTTGGAGATTTGCACCACCGAACTTGAGATTTCCTTTTTGGCCATTGAGCCGTAGCCCACCACAACCACTTCGTTGAGTTGTGCCACATCCTCTCTCAAAGTGATGTCAAGGCCATCTTTAGCAGTCACCTCTTGTGGGTCGTAACCAATGTAGGTGACAACCAAAGTGGCTCCTGCCTTACATTCCAATGTGAAATTTCCGTCAAAGTCGGTAACAGTGCCATTGGATGTACCTTTCTCCATGATAGTGGCTCCGATGACATCTTCACCGGTGTCGTCCTTCACATGACCATTAATCTTGGTCTGAGCCGAAACATCCAAGGCAAAAACCATAACCGCTATAAGCATCAGCAAGCGGTAAAATTGATTCTTTGCTTTTTTCATTGATCTTGGTTTTTAATAGAGTTAATATAATAGATTTAATTTGTTTTCTCAATCCTAATGGCTGCCCCACCGCTACGGGCAAGATTTAGCCGCAAGACCGACGAGCGGGTCACTTCTTCCTGGCGAATAGTCATAGGATAGGGATTGGTTTGATAATCAGCTTCCGGGCCATCCTCATAGATGACAGCACGGTAACGACAACCGGCATCAAGGAAATCGAGTTGGAGGTCGATGGTCCGTGCCTTCTCATTGGTAATACTGCCCACAAACCAACGTTCACCGTTTCGCTCTTTACGAGCCACAGTGATATACTCACCTATTTCCCCGTTGGGGATAACGGTTTTGCTCCAGGTCGTAGGACAACTTTCTATAAACGTGAGAGCCGGTTGCCCCTCATAGTTCTCTATAGCATCGGCCGCCATTTGCAAGGGGCTGTATATGACCACGAACTCCCCAAGCTGTTTGGCGAGCGTGGAATGAGGATGAGTACCTTTCACTACCTCAGAGAAATTGAAAATGGCAGGGGTGAAATCAGTAGGTCCGGCCAAACAACGGGTGAACGGCAACGTCACTGTATGAGCAGGAGGATTTCCACCCTTCACATCCCATGCATTGTATTCCTGCCCACGCACCCCCTCTTGTGTCATTAGGTTCGGCCATGTGCGCTGGATACCTGTAGGCATGGCAGGCTCGTGGTTGTCGATCATAATTTGATATTTTGCCGCTGTCTCTATTACCTTGCGGTAATGCCGGATGCCGTACTGCGACTTAGCCAATTCCTTGCCATCGAAATAATGGCCCACATATCCTGTTTTCACAGCTCTGATACCCAATCGATGATACCATGCAAATGCCGAATCCATCTGCTGCTCCAAGAGTTTTGTGTTGCCCCAAGTCTCGGTATGGCCGATAAACCGAACACCTTTCGACAACGCATAGCGGCACACTTCATCGATATCGAAATCTGGATATGGTTTCAGATAGCTGATTTGCTCTCCTTCGCCCCATCCATAATTCCATCCTTCGGCCAGGACTCCGCTGAAACCATGACGTGCAGCGAAATCAATATATCGTTTCACATTTTGGGTTGTAGCACCATGTGTGGGTCCCATCTCCCAAGTGTTCTGCTTTTTATGGATGCTCCACCACACACCGATATAGCGCCCCGGCTCAATCCATGAAGTGTCGGCGATGCGAGAAGGTTCGTTTAGATTGAGCATCAAGCGCGAGAGCATTAAATCACCGGCTGTCTTGCCGATGACAATCGTACGCCAGGGAGATTTCAGTTCTCCTTCTGCAAATACTTTTACCCCACTCCGCCAAGGAGTGAGAGCAGTAAGCAGCCTCACCTGACCATTATTCCCAGTGCGGGGAGTGAGGTTGATGCTGGCATAATCCTCGAGAGCGGCCTCATGGATTGCCATGAAAACCGAGTCCTCATATTCGATGGTCAACGGCGTACATACCGTATCTTTCTCACTTATTAAACTTCGCGTATAGATACCCTCGAAATACTCGGTATGATTGGTGGGTATAGACCAAGCCTTAGCATCATGTGGCAAGGTTATCTCTGTCAATTCTTCCTGAATACTATATTTTTTATCTTTACCAATACTTGGAAGTATATATCGGAAACCTATACCGTCATTAAACACCCGGAATACCACATTCATTTTGCGTTTTTCACCTGTGACTTCCTGAAAGCAGACAGTCAACTCATTATAATGGTTGCGCACGGCCTCTTCTTCCCCCCATGGTTGATTCCATGTCTCATCTTTCGAGGCAACTTGCTTTTCCGTCAGTTTGACGTTATTGCCCAGCAAACCATTGTCGAGCTGAAAACCGAGATGTGAAAGAGCAATTAGTTCAGTCTTGTTATAGTCGACCTTATAGAAAGGCTTCTTGGCTCTCACCCCAACAGTAACCCTCACGGTACCGTCGGGTGAGCTAACCAAGATGTCCTTTGCCTGCACAGATGCAAAGGAGCAAATGATACAACTGATCAAAAATAACCTAAAAACCAAACCTAATTTATAAATAATTGAAATTTTCATCGGCAAGCAATGTTGATAGATATGAATTTTGAATTCGATTGCAAAGATATGGTGGGAAGGGAAGGCTGGCAATCTCATCAAGCAAATATCAAAATCACTCAAAAAATAATTTACTATTAATCAAATAGTTATAAAAATTCAGACTTTAAAAAATCTAAATGATTACAAATGAAAAACGAGCATTTTCCACCTATTGTCGACACTCTGTTTTTGGTCGTCTAAATGAAAAAAACTATCTTTGTAGTGAATTGTTTAACAAAAGAAATTCCTATGCGCTTATCAACGAAGATTTCTATCGCCGCACTCTTTGTCTTCTCTTCATTAGAGGTAATGGCTGGCACAAACAATCAAGAAATCAAAGCTCTCTATCATACTCTTGACAGTCTGATTGACTGCCAAGACAGTCTCATTTCTAAAAAGAAAGCCCATATAAAAGCCATCCATGACGGAGTGAAAGGCATACAATTGACTTCTGAACAAGTATTGGCCCTGAACAATCGACTGTATGATGAGTACATGGCTTTCAATTTCGATTCTGCCCATTATTATATCAAGAAGAATATTGAAATTCTTCAGTCATTCGATGATGCCAATTTAAAGGCAAGCAGCCTCATCAGAATGGCTCATATTCTTGCCGTCTCAGGGATGTTCGAAAAAGCAGGAGCAATGCTTGATGAAATCCCCCTTTCTCGACTTGATACGGAGAAAAAAGTAGAATTCTATAACCAAAAAGCAGAATTGTTTCTATACCGGTCGGAAATGGCTCAGTATTCTCCTTATTTTAAGGAGTACATCGACAGTACACAGTATTATAGACAACTTATTCTTCAAATTGCTCCCAAAGAATCGTTTGAATACATCACCAATTTGGCCAGCTATACTTGTGAACGAGGCTATGAAGATCAAGCCATCCGCATTTTTGAGAATTATTTGCCATCCATCCAGCAAGGAGACCGTCGATACAGCATTATCACCAGCACATTGGCCTATTTCTACTCCCGAAAACAGCAGGCAGAATTGCAGGAGAAATACCTGCTTTTAAGTGCCATCAGTGATTTACGGGGTACCATTTTGGAAAACAACTCTTTTCGCGAGCTCTCTTCCATACTGATGGAGAGAGGCGACTTCTCAAAAGCCTACCTCTATCTCTCGCAAGCCAGTGACGATGCCCAACTCTATGGCAGCAGATTGCGAAGTGTGCAAGCAGCGCACTTGTCACCCCTCATCACAAAAGCCTACGATGCGGAACGCGCTCAAGCACAACACCGCACCAACATATTGCTCATCATTATCTCCTTTATCGCTCTGCTTTTGGTAGGGTCCATCGTCTATACGCTCTCCTTGATGAGGAAACGGCGTCTGGCCAATGAGAAAATCAGCCGGATGAATGCTGAACTGTCACAACACAATGATGAAATAAAAATGATGAACAATCAAATGAAGGAGGCCAACCGCATCAAAGATGAATACATTGGTCGATTTCTGGAATTGTGCAGCAATCTGATACACCGAGGTGAAGAACGGGTTAAAAAATTAAACCGCCTGGCCCGAGAGCGGAAATTGGAAGAACTCTACGCCGAACTGAAAAGCAACAGTTCCATTAATGGAGGCATACGTATGTTCCACCAGAACTTCGACACAGCATTCCTCAACATTTATCCCAACTTTGTTAGTGAAGTTAACCAGTTGATGACTGAAGGCAATAGTTTTGATGTCGATGATGATGCCAACAAACTCACCACCGAACTCCGTGTATTAGCCCTTATCCGATTAGGGATTCAGGACAACCAAAAGATAGCCGACATCCTGCGTTCCTCCATCACCACCATCTACACATACCGCTCAAAATTGAAGTCGAGGGCCCGGAACAAAGAAACGTTTGAGGATGACATACGTCGGATAGCTACCTATTAGAATTTCCCGAGTTTGCTATCCCGGTCCATCAACATAAAGCTACAACGGCCACATTAAAACTATCATTAAATAAAAGGCTTCTTTCAAAAGCTACTAAGGGGCGTTTTCCCTATACGATTTAGGGAAAACACCCCTTCGGTTTAGGCATAATCCTTTTCAGACTCATGTTTTTTGCACTACTTTTGCTCTCAGAAAAAGCGAAGGTAGGCTGCACCTCAGCATAGCAAGCAAGCTTGACTCTGCATTCGGTTTGCACTCCCTTTGCTC
>CACXDY010000425.1 GCA_902766505.1 uncultured Prevotellaceae bacterium | reverse complement strand
GCCGGCAAGTTGAATCCTCAAGCTCATAACAATTGGAAATTTGTCCCAACAGAATGGACGGAACCTGCCATTGCACGTGACAGAAAGCTTCTTTTTGGTGAATAATCCCAACCAGAATAAAAGATGATGACAAACAAAGAAACTTACTGGTTTGTTTTCCACAAGTCAGACCTGCTTCTCATTCGCAGACCAGACAACACATATGCAGTTCCCTTTCAGTCTACCCCACCGTTGGAAGTCAAGCCTTGGACTACCATTCACACATTAAGCATGTTCGACGGCATGGAAGTTAAAACCTATATGATAGACTTTCCTGTCGTCAATCATACAACATACGAGATGTGTTCCCTGAGACAATCCTACCAATTAATTGATGAAAGTCTATATTTGAAGGCAGGCAAATGTGCCGAGATATTATATTGGGACAGTACGACCAAATATTGTGGGGTATGCGGAGGGATGATGCGTATGCATACGGAGATATCCAAACGATGTGAATGCTGTGGAAAGGAAGTTTGGCCCCAATTGGCCACGGCTGTCATTTGTCTTATATCAAGAGGGGAAGAAGTACTTCTTGTTCATGCCCGTGATTTCAAGCGCGATTTTTATGGGTTGGTAGCAGGATTTGTAGAAACAGGAGAGACTTTGGAAGAAGCGGTTGAGAGAGAAGTGCGTGAAGAAACAGGGTTGACCATTAATAATATCCGCTATTTCGCCAGTCAGCCATGGCCCTATCCCTGTGGTCTCATGGTTGGTTTTTTTGCTGATTATGTCAGTGGTGAGATACATCTTCAAAAATCCGAATTGTCCAGGGGAGGGTGGTTCCGATATGATGCATTGCCAAATATTCCAGAGAAGTTGTCGATAGCCCGACGTCTTCTCGACTATTGGGTCGAGAAATTCCATTCTTCTCCTTCTCATGATGTATAAGAATAACCCTTATACCTCCGTTCTTCATCATGTGATTGGTCTATCTACGCCCCAAATGTGAAAAAAAACTCAATAAAGGACCCCTTTTTGTGGAATAATTACTAATTTTGCGCTACTATTCTGTGTTTTGTAGACTTTGTTATTAGCACCACTCAAGTCTGTTAAACATCAGGAATGGATTGTTTATGAGTTATAGCTAATAGTTCGTAAGCCTGAAAATAATGTTGAATCTAAGTGGTGCGTCTGTTAGGATAAATATGAGGTATTATTCATCTCTTTTATTTATGTTCATCTTGCTATTATCCTCATGCATACAAGATGAACCATTAAACCAAGAATGTGACATAGTGAAAGCATGGGTGGAAGGAGAACAGTTTGCCGAAAACTTCTACCAACCCACTCAAATGCGTCAGGAAAACATTTCAACGATTGAAAAAGAAATCGTCTTTACTGTTCGTTCACTGATTTCTCTCCCCACTAAAATTCCCGTACGTTTCGAATTAACACCAGGTGCTACAATAGAACCCGCCAATGGTTCAGAACAAGACTTCACTAATGGACCTGTTACATACACTGTTACTTCAGAGGATGGCGCTTGGAAAAGACAGTATACAGTAGCCTTCAAAGAAGCCAACCTTCCCATTCGTAAATTCAGTTTCGAGAACTATGAGACAATAGAAACAGAATCAAACGAGAACTTCTATCATGAATTCTACGAATTAAATCAAGATGGTACTCGTCTTAACATGTGGGCATCCGGCAACCCTGGAGCTGTTTTGATCAAATACCAGTCAACGGCAGAGCAACAGCCAACCTATTCTTTGGCCAATGGGTATCAAGGACGTGGAGTATGCCTAAACACACAAGATGCAGGAACGCTCGGAAGGATGTTCGGCAAGCCAATCGCAGCTGGCAACCTTTTCATGGGCAGATTCATTTTGGAGAATGTCCTTTTCGACCCCCTCAAAGCTACAGAATTTGGTCGCCCTGTTGACCGCGTTCCCGTCAGAGTGACAGGCTATTACAAGTACCGTCCAGGTAAGACCTTCACCGACAAAGATATGAATGAAATACCCGGTAGAGTTGATGAAGCAGATATCTATGCAGTCTTCTATCGCAACAAAGACGACCAAGGAAAAGATATCTATCTCTATGGTGATGATGTTCTCAGCAGTCCTTACATTGTGAAGAAAGCTGTAGTATCCTCACTTCCTCCCACAGACGAATGGAGCCGTTTTGAAATGTTCTTTGAAGGAGATGACGCAGATGAACAAATGCTTCATAATCAAGGTTACAACATGACCTTGGTCTTTTCTTCCAGTAAAAATGGTGCATCTTTCGAAGGAGCCATCGGCAGTGAGTTATGCATTGACGAGGTGGAAGTCTCATACGAAGATAATGAAAACGAATAAAAGAGGAGGGCTAACAACATGAAGAAGAATATTATCATCTGCATCACGACTTGTATGGCATTGTTAATGTCAACCCCTATTTTAGCAGGAGACAATGATAGAGGATTTAGTGTGAAAGCGAGAGTTGGATACAATATTGGTGGAACTGCTCCACTCAGTGTGCCCGCCACTATTCGCAGCATAGATTCATTCAGGCTTACTCCTTCAGTGATGATAGGAGCCGATGTGAACTTTTCATTGACTGACAATTGGGGAGTGATGACAGGCTTGCGTTATGAAAATAAAGCCATGGATACAGAGGTAACTACCAAAGGCTACCGAATGGAAGTTGTGAAAGGCGACAGCAAAATAGAGGGTCTTTTCACGGGACATGTTAAACAAGAAGTAACAGAGTGGATGCTCACTCTGCCTATTTTGGGCACCTACCAAATTGGAGAGAGTGTGACATTGAAAGCAGGCCCTTATTTTTCACTGCTCCTGAACAAGGATTTCAGCGGTATTGCTTCGGATGGATACTTGCGGCAAAATAACCCCACTGGTCCCAGAATCAACATGGGAAACAAGGAAGGAGAATGGGCCACCTATGACTTTAGTGATGAATTGCGCAACATCCAGATGGGTCTCACCATTGGAGCCGACTGGCAAATACTGCAGCATTTTGGTCTGTCCACAGACCTCAACTGGGGTCTCACCGGTATTTTCAATAAAGACTTCAAAACAGTAGAACAAACACTTTATCCTATTTATGGAACCATAGGTTTGTACTACAATTTCTAAAAAACACAAATAACTATTAAGAGGGTGTGCAACAAAGCATACCCTCTTAATTTTTGGGAGTTGTCAATATATTCGTTATGGCACTCCCTCGCCAAAACACTGGAGAGCAAAGATATTTTTATCAATAAGCCTGTTCGTGCACACCTTTGACGGCCCTTCCCGAAGGGTCATTCATGCCTTGGAACGCGGCATCCCATTCGAGAGCAATAGCAGTTGAACAAGCTACGCTTGCCTCACTGGGAACGCTCAGTGCAGCCGAGTCGCTTGGGAAATGTTCAGCAAAAATACTCCGGTAGAAGTACTCTTCCTTATTCTTCGGCGGATGAATAGGGAAACGTTCTGCTGCATGAGCCATCTGCTCATCAGTAACCGCTTCAGATGTCATCTTCTTAAGCGTATCGATCCATGAATAACCTACTCCATCGCTGAACTGTTCTTTCTGCCTCCATGCCACCTCTTTGGGCAACATGTCCGCAAAGGCTTCACGCACGATTCTCTTCTCTACGGTGTTGCCAGGACACATTTTAGCTTTAGGGTTGGTCCTCATAGCTACATCCAGAAATTCTTTGTCGAGGAAGGGGACACGACCTTCCACGCCCCATGCCGATAGACTTTTGTTGGCACGAAGGCAGTCATACAAATGGAGTTTACTGAGTTTCCTAACAGTCTCTTCATGAAAGGCTTGTGGAGATGGTGCTTTATGAAAATAGAGGTATCCCCCAAAAATCTCGTCAGCCCCTTCGCCCGACAGTACCATTTTGATGCCCATCGACTTGATAACCCTTGCCAGCAGATACATAGGTGTAGAGGCCCGAACAGTAGTGACGTCATAGGTCTCAATGAAATAAATCACATCACGAATAGCATCAAGCCCCTCCTGTATAGTATAATTGATTTCATGGTGAACAGTGCCGATATAATCCGCGACAAGTTTTGCCTTTGCCAAATCTGGTGCGCCTTTCAATCCGACAGCAAAAGAATGAAGCCTTGGCCAGTAGGCCTTTGTCATCGAGTTGTCCTCGATTCGCCTTTCGCTGAATTTCTCAGCAATAGCAGAAATCACAGACGAGTCGAGTCCACCAGAAAGCAACACACCATAAGGAACATCAGACATTAATTGCCGCCGCACTGCATCTTGGAGAGCATCATGTATCTCATCAATGCAGGCCTCATTATCGTTTACTGAATCATACTCCATCCAATCACGATGATAATATCTTTTCATGCCAGGTGATGAACTCCAATAATAGTGCCCAGGCAAAAATGGTTCATAACGATCACATTGTCCTTCGAG
>CACXDY010000424.1 GCA_902766505.1 uncultured Prevotellaceae bacterium | reverse complement strand
TTTCCACGTCTGACCACCCAAAGCATGACATTGAAAAGCGCTGACGTGGTAGAGGGGCTTTCATCAAGGACCTCCATTCCCGTATCGTTCAACATGACCGTGGCCAACCTCACTGACACGCAGAATTCGTTTGAACAAGCGATAGGTCTTTACAAAAATGGTCAGTTGAAATCCATCGTGGCCAATTTATCCAACATCTCCAACCTGGCAGTAAACGGCAAAAAGTCGGTTAGCGTGTCGCTCAACCTCGATGCCACGCTCGCCGACGGTGTTTACCAGTTGAGACCCATCAGCAGGGCGGCCGGTGCCGACAAATGGCGCTGGAACGGCAACTATGACCTGGCCCTCACCCTTGTCATCCGCAACGACCAAGCCAAGATTACTGTCGGCATACCCCCTACGGAGGGAACCATTATCACTTTCGCCGATGCAGTGGTAAAAAGGCTGTGCGTGGAGAACTGGGACACTAATGGTGACGGAGAACTAAGCCAGCAGGAGGCGGCCACAGTGACCAGTCTGAATGGCGTATTCCAGAATAATTATGACATCGCCTCCTTTGATGAGTTGAAATACTTCACAGGATTGAAAAAAATAGAGAAGTCTGCGTTTGACCATTCTAATCTGAAAACCGTCACTCTTCCGAAGAATTTGGTGGCGATAGAAGACAATGCATTCAATTTATCAAGACTGCAAAGCATCGCCGTTCCCGCCTCTGTAAAAGAAATCGGGCAATATGCACTGTGGTCCAGCCAACTGCAAGACATACAGGTGGAGATTGGCAACAAATATTACGACACCCGGGGGGATTGCCACGCCCTCATAGAAACGGCCACCAACACCCTGGTGAGAGGCACCCCGAGCACCGTCATCCCCAACAGTATCACGGCAATAGGCGATGGAGCGTTTGCAAGTTTATACGCTATTACTGCCATGTCCATCCCAGAGGGTGTCAAGTCAATCGGGCGCAAGGCTTTTAGTTCTTGTGCCAAAATGCAGTCCGTCGATTTCCCGAAAAGTTTGATTGAAATCGGTGACAGTGCATTTGATGGCTGTACTGCCTTAACGTCTATCTCGATTCCGAAAAATGTCAGAACGCTCTCGTCAAGCGCCTTCAATTTTTGCGAGAACCTGACTTTCATCCAGGTGGATGCCAGCAACCCTTATTATGACTCGCGCAACGGCTGTAACGCGATAATGGAAAAAACAACCAACAAGTTGGTAAAGGGATGTTTGTCGACCATCATCCCGGAGGAGACGAAGGTCATAGGTGACTATGCGTTTCATAGTTGCTACGACCTGCCGGCTATTACCATTCCGCCCCATGTCACTGAAATCGGGAAACGTGCCTTTGATGGTTGTAAGAATTTCACAAGAATCGAACTGTCTGAAGGTATGAGAATCATCGGAGAAGGCGCCTTCAATTATTGCCCCAATCTGACAACGTTGATTCTACCTTCCACCATCACTTCTATCGGAGACCTGGCTTTTGGCTTTTGTGACAATCTGGCCTGTGTTGAAGCGAGGATGGAAAATCCCGTGGATATTGAGTCACAGACATTTGCCACCTATAGCAGCACGATGTTGTATGTGCCTCAAGGCAGTGCATCACGCTACCAGTCGGCGAATTACTGGAAAAAATTCAAGAAAATCGAGGAAGGCCCTATACCCTATCGCGACCTTATCGACTTTGCCGACTTGAAAACTAAGATTGTATGCACTTATTTATGGGACAAGGACGGTGACCATGAACTGAGCAAGGAAGAGGCGGCCGCAGTAACAGACCTGGGTAGCGCATTCACCATTTTTAATTATTATAATCCTGATGAGATGCCACCCGAATATGACAACAACATTCAATCTTTCGATGAACTGCAATATTTCACGGGGCTTACCGCCATTGGTTATAAAGCTTTTGAATGTTCAGAGAATCTGAAGTCGCTGAAATTACCTCCAAATGTGCGACTAATCGACAAGTTCGCATTCGAGGGATGCAGCGAACTGCAGTCTTTGATTCTCCCCCAAAGTGTGACAGAAATTGGCAATTATGCCTTACATGGATGCTCAAGTCTCAAATCCTTGGTCATACCCAATGAGGTGACAAAAATTGGGACGGGTGCTTTTGGAAGTTGTACCAATCTTATTTCTGTCTCAATGCCCGATAACCTGCAGAGTTTGGGAAACGGAGCATTTAGTGGCTGTGAAAACCTTGTCGCCATCCATATACCGGCCAAAATGAGTATCATCGACAATACTACTTTTAAAAATTGCAAGAACTTGGAATATGTCTTGATTCCCGAGAACATCCAAACATTAGGTAAAGAAGCTTTTGCCAACTGCAGCAAGCTGAAATCCGTATCCATCCCCTCACAGGTGGGGCAAATCGGTGAAAAAACTTTCAATGCATGCGACAACCTGACAGCCGTGGAGGTGAAACGAACGGAGCCGCTGGCCATCAATAACAACACCTTCAGCAACTATGACGGAGCTACACTCTATGTTCCCAAGGGAAGCAGCAGTGCCTACATGGCTGCCGACAACTGGAAGCTCTTCGGAAACATCGTGGAGCTGACAGGCATCAGGGGAGATGTCAACAATGACGGG
>CACXDY010000423.1 GCA_902766505.1 uncultured Prevotellaceae bacterium | reverse complement strand
TTGACGCCTAAGTTGTGGAGGATGAAGCCATAGATGTCGGCCTGTTCCTCGATGACCTTGCTCATGGGTTTTCCACCACCGTGACCCGCTTTGGAGTCGATACGGATGAGCACGGGGGCATCTCCGCTGTGGCAGGCTTGCAGGGTGGCGGCAAACTTAAACGAGTGGGCGGGCACCACGCGGTCGTCGTGGTCGGCGGTGGTGACCAGTGTGGCCGGATATTTCGTGCCGGGCTTCAGGTTGTGCAGCGGAGAGTAGGCGCGGAGATACTCAAACATCTCCTTGCTGTCCTCGCTGGTGCCGTAGTCGGGGGCCCAGTTCCAGCCGATGGTGAACTTGTGGTAGCGGAGCATGTCCATCACACCCACCTGTGGCACGGCCACGCGGAACAGGTCGGGCCGCTGTGTCATACATGCACCCACCAGCAGTCCGCCGTTCGAACCGCCTTGGATGGCTACTTTCTCCTTGCTGGTGTATTTCTGGGCTATCAGCCACTCCGTGGCGGCGATGAAGTCGTCAAACACGTTTTGTTTCTTCATCTTCGTGCCGGCCAGATGCCATTCCTCTCCATATTCGTTTCCACCGCGCAGGTTGACCATCACATAGATGCCGCCATTCTCCAGGAACGGGATGCGCATGGCCGAGAACGAGGGAGACAGGCCGATGTTGAAACCGCCGTAGCCATACACTAAGGTGGGGTTCTTGCCGTTGCGCTTGATGCCTTTCTTGTAGGTGATGAACATGGGCACACGGGTACCGTCCTTGCTGTTGAAGAACACCTGCTCCGTGGTGTAGTCGTTGGATTTGAAATTCACCTTGGGCATGACATACACCGTGCTCTTGTCCTGCTCGATGTCGTATTGGTAGATGGTGCCGGGGACGGTGAATGAGGTGAAGGCGTAAAAACATTCCTTGACATTCTTCTTGCCGCTGAAAGAGGCACTGCCCACTGAAGGCAACTGTATCTCGCGGATAGGCTTTCCCTCCGTGGTATAGACATAGGCATGGGTGCAGGCATCCTTGCTCAGCGAGACGATAAGATGGTGGTTGATGACCGAGGCATCCTCAATCACTCCCTCGCCCTCAGGGATGAGGGTGCGCCACTGTTGCACGCCGGGATGTTTGATGTCGGCCTCCATCACCCGCCAGCGGGGAGCCTTGTAGTTGGTCAGCAACAGAATCCTGTCGTCCAACGTCTCCACCACACCATAGGTGTAGTCCATGTCCGAGGTCATGGGGATAAACTGCGACCCGCCGACGCGCAGGTCTCTGACATATAGGTTGTTACCGGCTCCGGCACCGCTCTCGTAGAGAAACATCAGCGTCTCGTCCTCGTTCACCTCCACGCTGTAGAACCGTTGCGGACAGGTGGGGTTCATGTATATCAGTTCGTCCTTCGACTGAGGCGTGCCGATGCGGTGGTAGTAAATCTTGTGCCCCTCGTTCACGTTGGAGAACTCCTTGCCCTCCTCGGGAGCATCGTAGGCGCTGTAGTAGAATCCGTCTCCCTGCCATGCGGCACCCGAGAATTTGGCCCACATCACATGGTCGTCGAGCAGTTTTCCTGTCTTCACGTCCATCACGTAGAATTCCTCCCAGTCCGACCCGCTCCGCGAGATGGAATAGGCGCAGTATTTGTCGTTGTGTGAGAAATAGATGCCCTTGAGAGCCACTGTGCCGTCGCTGCTCAGTGTGTTGGGGTCGAGAAACACGCGGCTCTTGCCTCCTAGTTCATCGCTCACATAGAGCACGCTTTGGTTTTGCAGACCGTCGTTTTTGAAGAAATACCATTTTCCATGGTGTTTCGTCGGTGCGCCCACCTTTTCGTAGTCCGACACTTGTGTCAGTCGGTCTTTCAGTTGTTTGCGGATGGAAATGCCGGCCAGATAGGCATCTGTCACGGCATTTTCTGCCTCCACCCATTTGGCTGTTTGCTGACTGGTGTCATTTTCCAACCATCGGTAGGGGTCAGCCACCTGTTCTCCGAAATAGTTGTCCACTGTGTTGTCCTTGGGTGTTTGGGGGTATGTCAATGTCTGTGCTGAAGCCGACAAACTGCCTATCATCATGACGTAGAGTAAGATTTTCTTGTTCATATATTGAAACGTTTTTTTGACGGGGCTAAGTTACAACTTTTTTGTGATATAACCATCGATAAGTGGGATGAATGCATGGGTAATATACAAAAATGATGAGACCCTCTTTCCTCCATCCATGATGAGAGGTTTTCATTTCTTGTGTACACATTATAGTCCGATGTCACAATGAACAAAACAGTGGTTTAACGATTATTAACAAGAAAAAAGAGGGATGAAGGGCGCTATTTTTTACTTTTGTCAGGTCTTTGACCTGTTTATGAGATTTATAATTACAAAAACTCAAAATGAGAGATACTTTTTTCACTTTCTTCCTCGCTGTATTCAGTATTCTACTACCACAAGTCATCCTTGCCCAAGGCAATTATGTCAATAGTATCAGTTCTAATAAATTTGAGATGGTAGTCAATAAGGCTGATGGTTCCATTATTGCAATTGATGTAGATGAAATTGACCAAATTTTTTTCCGTGAAAAAGAGGATAATGATACGATAGAGAGGGAATCATTGCCTGATTATTTATTGGAAGAGTATCAGAAGACAATAGATGAAGCCCGGCAGGCAGCAGGAGAGAATGGTATTATCATTCTTTATGCCAACGACTTACATATATCATACCCAGGAAGTGGCTATAATGAGCAAAAATTGATACCACCTGTAACTCATACATTGCAGGCCATGTTGAACATGGAAAAGGACCTTTCGCCTAATTTTGTTTTATTGGGTGGTGACTATATTCAATTACCCCTCATAAGTCAAGGCCAGACGAAGGAAATGGGTTTCCTGACACTTGATTATGTGAACAGTTGGATGAATCGCTTTAATACACGTCGTTTTATGTTGATAGGCAATCATGAGTTAAATTATACCGGCAATAATACAGGTTACGGTATGACAGTAGATGAATTTTATGAGTATTGCCAACAACGTTATGTCAACAATGCAATGGTGATAGAAGTAGGTAATAGCCATCAAGTCTTTTATACTGATGATGTAAGCAGTAATATACGTTATTTGTTTCTAAGTACACCAACAGTAGACTAT
>CACXDY010000422.1 GCA_902766505.1 uncultured Prevotellaceae bacterium | reverse complement strand
GCCCATTTCCAACTGCCTGTCTCGTTCTTGATGGCCGCTATGGTGGCTATGCAGGGGAAATAGAGCAGAACGAAGAGCAGGAAACAATAGGCGGTCAGTGGGGTGATGCCGTCAGCCTCCATCTTTTCGCGCAGAACGGGATACCGCTCTGCACTCTCATCTGAAGAGTCGTCGGCCACCTCATCGCTACCCGTGTACAACACACCCATGGTGGAGGCGACAATCTCCTTCGCTCCAACTCCGGCAATCAGTCCTACATCCAACTTCCAGTTGAAACCCTGTGGACGGAAAACGGGTTCGATGGCCTTGCCGATAGACCCGATATAACTCTGTTCCTGCTGCTCCTGGGCAGACAGTTCCTCGTGGTGTGGGAAATAACCCAACGCCCACACGATGATGCTGGCCACCAAAATGATGCCTCCCATCTTCTTCAGGTACTGCTTGCCTTTTTCCCAGGTGTGACGGAGCATGGCCTTTCCGGTGGGGATGCGGTAGGGTGGGAGTTCCATCACGAAGGGGGTGTCTTCTCCTTTCACCACATAGCGGCTGAACAGGCGGCACACTATGACTGCCGTCAGTATGCCAATGACATAGAGCGATATCATCACCGTGGACTGCCATTTCTGTGCGAAAAAGGCGCCTACTATCATGATGTATATCGGCAGACGGGCAGAACAACTCATGAACGGAAGAACCATCATGGTGAGCAGACGCGACTTGCGGCTCTCTATCGTTCGGGTGGCCATCACAGCGGGTACATTGCAGCCGAATCCCATAATCAGGGGGATAAACGACTTGCCGTGCAGACCCATTTTGTGCATCAGTTTGTCCATGATGAAAGCAGCACGTGCCATATAGCCGGAGTCTTCCATAAAGGAGATGAAAGCATAGAGGATGAGAATCTGGGGAAGGAAGATAATGACGGAACCTACACCGGCAACCACGCCATCCACCAACATGTCCTTGACAGGTCCTGAGGGTAGGGTGCGGCTGAGCACGTCGCCCAGCCAAGCGAATCCCGCATCTATCCAGTCCATGGGATATTGACCCAAGGAGAAAGTGGTCTGGAACATCACCCAGATGAGGAAAATGAAGATGGGGAAACCCAACCAACGGTGGGTGATGAGTTTGTCGATGATATGGGTCGTATAATACGTGTCGGTGTTTTTGCCTTCACTGTAACTGGCTTCCTGGAGGGCACCATGGATGAAACCGTATTTGGCATCCATGATGGCGGTTTCGCTGTCGTCCTTTGTTTCAAATTTAATCTTGGCGGCTGCCTTGTCGCGAACCTCTAAGATATGTTTCCCGTCTTTCAACGTGCGGACATAGCGCTCCGATTCCTTGTCCATTTCCAACAACTTGATGGCCAAATAGCGGGTGGAGTAGAGACGGCGCACCTCTTTGTCTTTCATCAGCTCGGCTTTCACCTTTGAGATGGCTGCCTCCACGTATTGACCATGGTTGATGTGGATGTGGCGGTAGGTGCTCTTATTGGGACGCTGACCATGGGCATAGTCGTCGCTGTGGTCACCGCCATGATGCTTCTCGTAGTCCTTGTGCCAGGCGGCTATCTCGGCGGCCACATCGGCCGGCAGGTTGCCGTCCTTGTCGAGGAAGTCGTTGCCCTCGTAGATGTTGATGATGATGTGGAACAGCAGGTCCACACCGCGGCCATTCTTGAAGACGGTGGGAATCATCGGCGTGCCAAACAACTGGCCAAGTTTGTTGAAGTCGATATTGTCGCCCCTGCGCTCGGTCTCATCATACATGTTGAGGGCGCACACCATGCGCACGTTCATGTCGATAAGTTGGGTGGTGAGGTAGAGATTGCGCTCCAAGTTGCTCGCGTCAATCACGTTGATGACCACATCAGGGGTCTTCTCCACTATCTGCTTGCGTACATAAAGTTCTTCAGGACTGTAGGCCGACAACGAGTAGGTGCCGGGCAGGTCGACAATGTTGAAGTGATAGCCTTCAAACTCTGCATGGCCTTCCTTGGCATCGACCGTCACGCCTGAGTAATTTCCCACACGCTCGTGGGCGCCAGAAGCGAAATTGAACAGGGAGGTCTTTCCGCAATTGGGATTGCCCACCAGCGCCACATTGATGGTGCGGCGCTGTTTCATGGCGGCCTCATGCAACTCACGGTCGCTCAGTGGTTTCAAGTCGTCTGCATCTGCTGCAGGCTCACCATTGATGTCGGCCTGGAGGTTCTTGGAGCGGGAAGCCTCTTTCTCGCTGATAATCTCTACCCTGGATGCCTCGTCATGGCGCAGCGACACCTCGTAGCCCATGATTTTGTATTTCACAGGGTCCTGCAAGGGGGCATTGAGCAATACCTCCACCACGGTGCCTTTGATAAATCCCATCTCCACAATGCGCTTGCGGAAACTGCCATGGCCAAGCACCTTAACGATAACTCCTCTTTCTCCTGTACGTAAGTCTGATAATTTCATGTCTTGTGTCAATTCTACCGCAAAAGTATAAAAAAACAGGCATTCATGCTATCTATGAATGCCTGATTTTCACGAAAATACCTTGAAATGGGGAGACTGTGGCGGTGGATGATTGGATATTACCTACCTTTTGCCATCTCCCTTCTTTTCTTTGTCACTCCTCTGTCGCAGGCTCCTGGACTTCTTTTTCCGGCTCCTGGGTTTCCTTTTCCGGCTCTTGAGGAGCAGGTTCGGGATTCTCCTCGGGTGTCAGGATATCCTCAATGCCTTGATTGAAATAGGCGTCCAATTCAGCAGCGGCACTGTGGTCCACATTCTTAAGGTCCTTGACGATATGCCCTTGCTCCAACAGGGTGATGCGGGGGCAGATGTCTATGGTGTGAGCCAAGTTGTGACTGCTGATGATGATGGTGGCACCAGTGACTTTGTTGTATTCGCGCAAGACATGCTTGAGCACATTCTGACTCGATGGGTCCAGGAAATTGAATGGTTCATCGAGAATCACCAGACTGGGCAGGGTCATCAGAGCGGCGATGATGCCGACTTTCTGCTTGTTGCCGGCGGAAAGGTCGCGAATCAGTTTCTTCTGTCCTAAAATCTCGCCGGCCATCAGTTGCTCGTATTGGGCCTGACGCTTTTCCACTTCCTCACGGTTCAGACCGCTCACTTTGCCCACAAAGAGGAAATACTCCTCGGGTGTGAGAAAGTCGATGAGGAATCCTTCGTCGATATAGGCTCCTGTCACTTGTTTCCATTCCTCACTCTCTGCAGGATTGATGACATGGTCGTCGATGTGGTATTCCACACAGCCGTCATCGGCTTTGAGCAGGTCGAGCATCAGGCGGAACATGGTGGTCTTGCCGGCGCCATTGTTGCCCACCAGACCTATCATGTCGCCGTCGTTCACGGTGTACTGGTCGATATCAACGGCTACTTTCTCGCCAAAGGATTTCTTCAGGTTGCTGATGTCTATTCTCATCGGTCTATGGTTTTCTGAATGGGAAAATCGTTATAAGCCGCGGCCGTGACAGTTCTTGAACTTCTTGCCGCTGCCGCAGGGACATGGGTCGTTGCGGCCGGGGAGACGGTCCTTGCGGATGGGCTGGCGGTTGGGCTGCTGGGCACCCTCGCGGGTATCCTGGCTGGCGGCAGCCTTCTGACCCTGGTCCACCATCTCGTCGCCCTTGCTCTCCTGGTAGCGCTTGCTGTGCTGCTCTGGAGCAGCCTCGGTCACTTGGGTGGTCTCCTCAGGCTGGTAGAGTTGACCACGGGAGAGTATCTCTGTCATACGGTCGTTCATCTCGTCGACCATGTTGTCAAACATCTTGGCACTCTCAATCTTGAAGATGACCAACGGGTCTTTCTGCTCATAGGAGGCACTGTTCTGAACACTGTGCTTCAATTCGTCGAGCAGACGGAGGTTCTCTTTCCAACAGTCGTCGATGATATGGAGCATCACCACTTTCTCAAACTGCTTCTCCACCGATTTGCACTCGGTTTCATAGGCTTCCTTCAGGTCGCAGGGAATGTTCATATAACCACGGCCGTCGGTCATCGGGACGTTCACACGCTGGTACATGTGTCCCTGGGTCTCATAGACTTGCTTGATGACAGGCCAGGTCACTTCCTTCAACTTGTCCATACGGGCCTTGAACGACTGCATCACAGCACTGTAGGCTTTCTCACACAGGGTGGTCCGCTTCGTCTCCAGCAACTCCTCCTCTGTGAAAGGACACTCCATATAGAAGGTCTTGATGAAGAGTTCCTTGCAGCCTTCGTAGTCGTTGTTGTTGACAATTCTCACCACTCTGTCCCAGAACACATTGGCGATGTCCATGCCGATGCGCTCTCCCATCAGGGCATGGCGGCGCTTCTCATATATCACCTTACGCTGCTGGTTCATCACGTCGTCGTATTCCAACAGACGCTTACGGACACCGAAGTGGTTCTCCTCCACTTTCTTTTGGGCACGCTCGATGCTGTTGTTGATCATCTTGTGCTCTAGACGCTCGCCTTCCTTGAAACCGAAACGGTCCATCACCTTGGCAATACGCTCGGAGGCAAACAGACGCATCAACTTGTCTTCAAGCGATACGTAGAACACCGAACTACCCGGGTCGCCCTGACGACCGGCACGACCACGCAACTGGCGGTCCACACGGCGGCTTTCGTGACGCTCCGTACCGATGATGGCCAGACCGCCTGCGGCCTTCACCT
>CACXDY010000421.1 GCA_902766505.1 uncultured Prevotellaceae bacterium | reverse complement strand
GCCTGCTTTGCCACTTTCCCGGTCTCAATGCTGATGGTTCTTCCATCAGGCAATGATACTGTTTTCGTAATTACGTTCATCAAAAAAACTTGTTGTTTTGTTCATCTAAAAAATAAATCGGGCAAAGTTACTCATTTTAACACGAATAAACGAATGTTTTTCCATATTTATTAATACAAGGTGCTTTTCTCATGTTTTTTTAAGAGATGAGGAATTGCTTTCACTTGTCCTATATCATCTATTCCATACAAAAATAGACTTTTTAACATTTTTATAACATATTAATGCGCTTTTTTACCTAATTTTGCAACATTATTATAAGAGATGGGCGATTGCTGCCCAATTTTTTAATTAATTTTTTAATTTTTACTATGCAGAAGAGATTTTTCTTTCTGGTGACGTTGATGCTGGTGCTTGCCACCAACATGATGGCCCAGATCACCACTTCCGCACTTAGCGGACGGGTGACAATGGTGGGTTCCGACGAAACGATTATCGGCGCTACCGTGCAGGCCGTGCACGAGCCTTCGGGCACACGCTACACCGCCGTATCCAACATCGACGGACTATTCAACATTCAGGGTATGCGTAGCGGTGGCCCCTACAAGGTTATCGTATCGTATATCGGCTTTCAGACAAAATCTATCGGAGGGGTCTACCTTCAGTTGGGTGAGACCTACAATCTGGAGGTTTGGCTTAATGAGAATGCCAATGAGTTGGCCGAAGTGCTGGTGACTGGAAGGGCTTCCAAATTCGCCGTTGAGAAGACGGGTGCCTCTACCAACATCACCAATGCACAAATCACCAACTTGCCTACTGTCACACGTAGCATCAATGATGTGACCAGACTGTCTCCTTATGGAGGTAACGGCATGTCGTTTGCTGGTTCTGACGGCCGTCTCGCCAACTTCACGGTTGATGGTGCCAACTTCAACAACAACTTCGGTCTGAGCTCCAATCTTCCTGGTGGTGGCAACCCCATCTCACTGGATGCTATCGAGGAATTGCAAGTGGTGATTTCTCCTTATGATGTTCGTCAGACCAACTTCATCGGTGGTGGTGTCAATGCCATTACCAAGTCGGGTACGAACACCTTCCGTGGTAGTGCTTACCTCTATCATACCAACGAGAACATGCGCGGCGACGCCATCGAGCGTGAGCAGATTGCCGGCGTGCGTGAGAAAGACCAGAATACTACCTATGGTTTCACCCTCGGTGGCCCAATCATCAAGAACAAGCTGTTCTTCTTCGTCAATGGTGAGATGACCAAGACTCCTACCGTGGTTAACCGCTGGCGTGGTTCTGAAAACGGCGTGGCCGACCCCGACAACTACTTGTCTCGTACAACTCTCTCCGACCTGGAGAAGGTTTCCCGCTTCGTGCATGATAAATATGGCTACGACACAGGCTCTTACACCAACTTCCCCGCTGATGAGAACAACTACAAGTTGTTGGCACGTCTCGACTGGAACATCAGCGACAAACATCACCTGGCATTGCGCTACAACTATACCAAGAACCGCTATTGGAGTTCGCCCAACGCTACCTCCATGGATGGTGGTACACGTATGGTGGATGCCCGTATGTCCAAATCTTCTATGTCGTATGCCAATTCCATGTATGCCATGGACAATCTCGTCCATTCATTGTCTTTCGACTTGAACAGCCGTTTGACCGAGTCACTCTCCAACCAGTTCCTTGCCACTTACTCAAAGCTTGATGACGTGAGAGCTTCCGACTCAGCTCCGTTCCCCTTCATCGATATCTTGCAGGACGGCAACAACTACATCGCTCTGGGTTATGAGTTGTTTACATGGAACAATGCCGTGCACAATACCATTTGGAACATGAAAGACGATGTGACCTGGTATGCTGGAAAACATAAGGTGATGGGTGGTATCAGCTTCGAGCACCAGATGGCCGACAACCAGTATATGCGTAATGGTACAGGTTACTACCGCTATACCAGCCTCGACGACTTCCTCAATGGGGCTGATCCTGAAGTGGTATGTATGACTTACGGTTATAATGGTGAGGAGAAACCTGCTGCCCGTGTACAGTTCAACAAACTGGGTGTCTATGCACAGGATGAGTGGACCTTCAACAAGAAGTTCAAACTTACCTACGGATTGCGTCTTGATGGACTCTTCTTCAACAACTCCGACCTGATGACCAACGCCAAGATTTTGGCCCTCGACTATTTCGACAATGACGGAAAAGTACGTCATATCGATACTGGCAAATGGCCGTCATCGACCATCACGGTTTCTCCACGTGTAGGTTTCACCTATGACGTCTTTGGTGACAAAAGCTTGAAGGTTCGTGGTGGTACAGGACTGTTCTCTGGTCGTCTGCCTCTCGTGTTCTTCACCAATATGCCGACCAATGGTGGTATGGTGCAGTACCAGGCTCAGCTCAATGCCAAGAATACCGACATGAGCCAGTTTGCCGGTGGTATCATCTCTGATATGAATGCACTCCGCGACAAAATCATCAGCTTAGGACATCCCGCTTCCATCACTCCAGAGGAGGGTTCTGTTCCCTCATCCATCTCGGCTGTTGATCCCAACTTCAAGATGCCACAGGTATGGAAGACTTCGTTGGCTGTTGACTATCAGTTCCCCACATCCTTCCCCTTGTCAGTGACAGTGGAGGGTATCTTCAACAAGACTGTCAATGCTGTCTCCATCTCTGATTGGAGTATGCCTTCTCCTGGTGGTTACGCTCGTTTCAATGGCGCAGACAACCGTCCTATCTATCCTGCCGGATTCCGTACAGGTACCAAGGCCTTCGTGTTGGAGAACACCAGCAAAGGTTATGGATGGTCGGCCAATGTCACCTTGAACGCACAGCCCTTGGAGTGGCTTTCTATCATGGCAGCTTATACCCACACAGCATCAAAGGAAATCACCGGTCTGCCCGGTTCAGCTGCTGAGTCTGCCTTCACTTATGTGCCTACGTCAGAAGGTCCCAACAACATCCACCTGCACAACTCACAGTATGTGACTCCCGACCGTGTCGTGGCATCTCTTACCGCACACGATAAGAGCGGCAACCACTACAGCTTCATCTATGAGACCTGGCGCGGTGGTTACAACTACTCTTATATGCTTGCCAACGACATGAATGGTGACGGATACAACTACGACGCACTCTATATTCCTACCGATGGTGAGGTGGCCAATGGACAGTTCCGCTTCGTTTCCAACGACGACCGCGACCGCTTCATGGATTATCTCCACAACAGCAACTACCTGAAGAACCGTCAGGGTGAGTATGCTGAGGGCTATAGCGTCTACTCTCCTTGGGTGCACCGCATCGACTTCAGCTACAAGCATGACTTTAAGTGCCGTCTGAGCAATACTGAGCACAAACTTCAGCTCAGCCTTGATATGAAGAACGTTCTCAACTTCTTCAACTCCTCTTGGGGTGTGAGCAAGTATCTCAATCCTGCCATCGGTTCCGATCCCCGTATCCTGAAGTACGAGGGTGTTGATGCTGACGGTTATGCTACTTTCTCCACACCTTCTTCCATCAGTGGAAAGACCGAGACATGGGTTCCCAATCATAGTATCGGACAGTGTTGGTATGCATCAGTGGGTATCAAGTATTTCTTCAACTAATTTTACGCCAAATAAGATATGAAACTCAAATTCTTTATTCCGTCTTTGATTGCAGTGCTCGCCATGATGGTGAGTTGCTCTGATGACAACGAGGCAACATATCTCGACGAGGTGCGTGTGTCTTCATCCTATGTGGCTATTGATGTGAATGGAGGCACTACCGACATTACCGTCAATGCCAAATACGACTGGTCTATCGATACAGAGAAAATCCCAAGCTGGTTGACCGTCTCTCCCACCTCCGGTGCTGCCGGTGAGAGCAGAATCTCCTTCTCTGCTGACAAAACACTCGACGGACGTACCGCCGAACTGTCTCTCGTCTGCAACGGACGTACTCAGCACATCAATGTCATCCAGGGACTTTCCACCGTTTCTCCCGCTACTTGCGCTGAGGTAATCGCCGGTCCTGACAGCAAGACCTACCGCGTGACCGGTACTTGTACTGCCATCGCCAACACGACCTACGGCAACTGGTATCTCCAGGATGAGACAGGACAAATCTATATTTATGGTACACTCGACAAGAAGGGCGCTGCCAAGAACTTCCTCAGCCTCGGTATCGAGGTGGGCGACATCGTCACTGTAGAGGGTCCGAAGACCACCTATAATGGTACGGTGGAACTCGTCGACGTGACAGTCGTCAAGATTGAGAAGTCACTTATCAAGGTGGATTCTCTGAGCGTTGAGAACGGTACACTCCCATTGGAGGGTGGCAATATCAGCGCTTACCTCACTTGCAAGGGTGACGGTGTCAATGTGGAGATACCCGATGAAGCCAAGGATTGGCTCTCTATCGTCTCTATTACAGGTGGTGCCAACCCCGTGGTGACTTTCCGCGCAGCTCCCAATGCCGGTGGCGACCGCGATGTGAAGATTGTGTTCACGACTACTCAGTCGGGCAAGGAATATACCGCTGAGACCAGCTTCAAGCAGTTGGGTGCTATCGTCGATGCTACCATCGCTGATTTCAACGCTGCCGAGGTGGGTAATACTCAATACCGCATCAAGGGCGTGGTTTCCAAGATAGCCAATGCTTCCAAGGGACGTTTCTATCTGAAGGATTTCTCAGGTGAGACCTATATCTATAACCTCAACGGATTTGAGGACCTCGGTGTGAAGGAGGGTGATATCCTTACCGTTGTAGGCAAGCGCGACCAGTATAATGAGACCATCGAGCTCACCTCTGGTGTTGTAGAGGATGTTATCTCTGTTATACCGGTGACTATCGCTGAATTCCTCACCAAGCCCGACGACAAGAATGTTTACTACATGGTTTCTGGTACTATTGATGAAATTGCCAATCCAACTTATGGCAACCTCTATATCATTGATGGCAGCGACCGCCTGTATGTCTACGGCTGTTATCCTGGTTATGGCGCTACTGGTGATGCCCGCAAGAACTTCCTTGCTGATGCAGGCATTGAGGTGGGCGACGAACTGACCATGATTGGCTACAAGGACACTTATAATGGAACAATCGAGCTTTGCGGAGGTATCTACTTCGCTCACCAAAAATAAGTCCGGTCGTTTCTTTATCACGAATACCCCTCTCACTCTTTTCAGGGTGGGAGGGTTTTTTGTTGAATTATCCTCAAATCATTTGGGTTTTTAGGTGACTTTTCTTACTTTTGCAAATGTATTCAAGTATTAGGAATGAGAAAGAACATGTCACGTATGATAACGGCAGCCGTGGCCATGACCACCGCTGTGTTCCTCGCCTCCTGCGGAGGTGAGAAATTTAAAGTTTCCGGCCAGATTACAGAGGCCACCGATTCCGTACTCTATTTTGAGAATATGGCGCTCGATGGTCCACAGGTGGTCGATTCTGTCAAACTTTCTGCCGACGGCGATTTTGCCTTCTCTGGAGAGGCTCCCCTTGATGCTCCTGAGTTCTACCGCCTGCGTATCGGACAGCAGATTGTCAACATCTCTGTCGATTCCACCGAGAACATCGTCGTCAAGGCTCAATATCCCACCATGGCTTCGGGCTACACCATCGAGGGAAGCGAGAATTGCAGCCGAATCCGTGAACTGGCCATCAAGCAGATTCAACTGCAGGCCCGTGCAAGACAGATTCTCAACGACCCCTCGCTCAGTGCAAGGGCTGTGGAGGACAGCGTGCTCAGCATCGTCGATGCCTACAAGAAAGAAGTCATGGTCGACTATATCTACAAGGAGCCGATGAAGGCCTCTTCCTATTTCGCCCTCTTCCAGGGTATCGCCGTGGGACCTGCCTATATGATGGTGTTTAATCCTAAGCGCGACATCGATGATGTGAAACCTTACTCGGCAGTGGCCACCAGTTGGGATATGCTCTATCCCAATTCGCTGAGGGGAGAGAACCTGCACAACATCGCTCTCGAGGCGATGAAAACCAAGCGTATCGTGGATGCTGAGAACACACCTCTGGAGATTGACGCTGATAAAGTGAGCGAGGCCGACTTGATTGATATCGTGCTGCCCGACAACAAAGGTGTCACACGAAGACTCACCGACCTGAAGGGTAAGGTGGTACTGCTCGATTTCCACATGTTTGCTGCCGAAGGGAGTGCTGCGCGCATTCTGGCCTTGCGTGAGATATACAACAAATACCATGACCGTGGTCTGGAAATCTTCCAGGTGTCGCTCGACAAAGATGAGCATTTCTGGAAAACTCAGACGGCTGCTCTTCCATGGGTTTCCGTTCGTGAGACAGGGATTGCTTCCCAACCTTATCTCTATCAGGTGACCACTCTGCCCGTTGACTATATCATCAACCGCGCTAATCAGGTGGTGAAAGGTCCGCAGCAAATCAAGAATCTGGAAGCGGATATCGCCGCCCAATTGTAAAACAAACATCTTTCGACCACATAACGTCATGTGGATACCCGTTGCACTGCTGATGTTCTGTGCGGCGGTGACAACCACCGCACAGAACTTCTCCCTGGAGACGAAGAGCGACACGCTTTCCTTTCTCCTGCTCTCCGATGGGCACTCTACCGACAAATGGAGACTTCCATTCCCAGTCTATCAATTGTGTGTAGGTGATGTTGACGGCGATGGTACCGATGAGGCGATTGTCGGAGTCATCAAAACTACTCGTTTCGACCCCAACAAGGCACGGCGGCTCTTCATTTTCAAAAACCACCACGGACGGATACGGGCCATGTGGATGGGGTCGCAGTTGGGAGGTCTCCTGCGCGATTTCCGTTTCGTCAACGGACATGTCCTCACGCTGCAGACCACGACTGACAACCGCTATGTGGTGCTTGAGCATATATGGCGGAAATTCGGACTGGGAGCAGGACGCTTTCTGGCCAAAGGCGTAGATGAGCAAGAGGCTTTGAGAATTTTCTTTCATCAATAACCGAATAACCTTAAAATTTT
>CACXDY010000420.1 GCA_902766505.1 uncultured Prevotellaceae bacterium | reverse complement strand
CTTTGCTTCGCTCGTTATTCGTTTTTTTTACTTGGCTGAGCTCGTTATGTTTTTTTTGCTGGGCTTTTTGTGGTGGCTGTTTTTTCTTATCGTGGGGTGTTGCTATTTAGGATGGTGATTAGGGGTTTTAGGGAGTCGTAATCTATAAAATCTACTTGTTTTCCATAAGTGGCGAGCATGGCTTTAGACTCTTCGTTTAGTTCTTCTTCCGGCATCTTGGATACTTTGGAATGGACCATGGACATCATGATTTTGTGTTTGATGTTTAAATGACCATAATCTATAGCCCCCCGCAGATGGAAAATATTCTTTTCATTGAAGAAACGTTCGGGTATTTGAGTTTTCAACGACTCCCGGATGTTTTGGATATTTTCCAATTTGGTGGGATCGGCTATCCCTACAGTCACGACAATCAGTTCTTGGGTTGTCAGTTTTTTTGCCAACTTCTTCAAGCCCAAGACACCACCCGCATAGAGCGCTCCCATATAAATGATCCGCTCATAGTCGTTGATGTTTTCCACCTCACTGCAACTTCTACATTCGATTCCTGTAACGGCAGATAAATGTTCGGCATATTTTTGGGTGGAACCATATTGACTGCCATATATGATAACTGATTTTTTCATCTTCTTTTGTTATTGCACACTATCATTCTACAGAAGGTCAGCCCTCCTGTAGCCTATCATTTATTAAAGATAGAACAGAGTCGTGTAATTATTCCGACTATTTGATTTCTTCCAATGCGCCCGTCACAGAATCAATGATGAAGCCCCTGACTATCACATCCTTGGGAACAAGAGGATGAGTCTTGATGGTTTCTACTGTCTTCTGAACAGAGGTTGGTGTATCCTTGAAGCCCTCCAGCCAATGGTGTAAGTCGATGCCGCATTTGCCGATGGTATCGAGAGTATCATCAGTCACGCCACGTGCTTTCATCTCATGGTGGAAATGCTCATAACTCATGTGGCAGGCTCCACATTGCGTGTGAGCCACCACCATAATCTCCTCCACGCCCAACTCATAGATGGCAACAATGAGGCTCCGCATGGCAGAGTCGAAAGGTGAGATGACCAAACCTCCTGCGTTCTTGATAATCTTTGCGTCACCATTCTTCAGCCCAAGCGCAGCAGGGAGCAGTTCCGTCAACCGGGTATCCATACACGACACCACGGCCAATTTCTTGTCAGGGTATTTGTCGGTAACATATTTCTCGTAGCCTTTCTGAGCCACAAAAATCTTATTGTATTCAATAATTTGGTCGATCATAACAGCACAGTAATTGTCTATTTCAATTTTTTCCCATCAGCAAAAGCCTTCCCCACAGCCTTTCCCAACTGTATGTAATTATGATGAACGGGGTCGAATGTAATCAGTTGCATCTTTTCAACGTCGGGTTTACCATCCTCGGCCAGATATTTCTCATCACATAGGATATTTACGATTTCCGCCACAAGGTAATAGCCCGTCTCGCTTTCATCTATCTTCTGCTTCACCCGACATTCCAAAGTCATCGGGAACTCCTTGAATACCGGGGCATTCACATTGGGGGCTTTCTCTGTCGTCCATCCTGTCTTTTTTATCTTGTCGGGGGTATTTCTACTGCTGGCAAGGCCCACATAGTCAGAAGCCATCATCGTCTCTTGAGTAGCAAAAGTGACCGTGAACTCAGGATTCAATGCAAGGTTGTCGGTTGTGGCGTGGGAGCCGAGAGAAATCATGATTTCGTGCATATCCCACTGTCCACCCCAGGCTGCGTTCATCGAATTGGGAATACCATTTTTGTCATAAGTGCCGATAATCAGCACAGGCTGTGGCAAAAGCCACGCTGTAGATTTAAAACTCTTCATCATATACTATTTTTACAAGATTTTCCTTTTTTACTGATGCAGATGCTTAACCTCCAACTGTGAGAAGCCGGATTATTTAAACAAATATTGCGCAAACTCATGCAGCGACTTACGCCACACCTGCCATTCATGGTCGCCCGGATAAGAGTTGAACCGAACATTTACGCCTCCATCGCGCATTTTCTTGACGATGCTGCGTGTATATTCGATGCGGGGGTCCTGTTCACCACAACTCATGAAAAACACATCAAACTGTTTGTTAAACGTCTTGGTGTCGGTCAAAATGCCAGGCACTTCAGTTTCCAGGTTAAAGTTTGATGCTCCCGAAATTCCTCCGAACATGCCCGTAGAGAAAACTCCCACATTGGCGAAGACCTCCGGGTCGCGCAGTCCGATATAGAAAGACTGCCCGCCACCCATTGAAAGGCCACACATGGCCCTGCTCTTCCGGTCTTTCTTAACCCGGTAATTCTTTTCCACAAACGGTATCACATTCTCAATCAGTTCACTCCGGAACGGCTGCATACCCTCCCAACTGTAGCCACCGCCCATACCACCATTGCGCAACCGTACATTGCTGTTGGCACTCACCACAATCATTGGAACTGCCTTGCCCGCTGCAATCAGGTTATCCATAATTTGAGCGGTACGTCCCTGTTGCATCCAACCCCTGTGGTCTTCACCACCACCATGCTGAATATATACCACAGGAT
>CACXDY010000419.1 GCA_902766505.1 uncultured Prevotellaceae bacterium | reverse complement strand
TTGTAGGTGGGGAAGGCGTCGGCGCCACCCATTTCGGGGTCGGTGCCCTTCAACTGACTCTCGGCGCAGATAATCCAGGGGTTATAGGCAGTGAAGTAGAGCCTGCATTTCTCGATGAGTGCATGTCGGGTAAGTGCGCTGGGCAGGGTGTATCCGAGGGTGATGTTCTTGATTTTGAAGAACGAACCGTCGAAGATGCGGAGCGAACTGATGCCGATGCTTTGGTCATCACCTGAACCCGGAGCGGGATAGTAGGCTCCCTGGTTGCTCTCGGTCCAGTAGTCTACACCGGCAATCTGGTTCTCGGTGATGGCCGACTTGGCAGTATAGAATCCGAGCAGTTTGCTCGAGATGGTCTGTCCCAGACGTGCCATGGCATAGATGGTGAGGTCGAAGTTCTTGTAGGTGAAAGTGTTGTTAAGACCAAGAATCCAGTTGGGGTTCTGGTGACCCAGCACCTGGCGGTCTTGCTTGTCGCTGTACTTGTGCTTACCTTCATCGGTGGTGCCGTCGTCTTTCACCACAGGCACGGTTTCAATCTTTACCCATCCTGGTTTCACGCCATAGGTGTTGAGCTCCTCTTGTGAGGCGTCGGTGCCCCAGATGCCTGCATACTTGTAGTCGTAGATAGACTTGATGGGATGTCCTACGAAGAGTCCTTCGTTCACAAGGTCGCCGTCAGGCAGTTTCTCGATGCGCTCGAGTTGCCATGTGGCGGTGAGGGCGGTACTCCAGGTGAAGTCTTTGGTGATGATGTTGCGGCTGTTGATGGTCACCTCAAAACCTTTGTTGCTTGTCTTAGCCAGGTTCTCCCAAGTGCTCAGTGGTGAGCCCCATCCTGTGGCACCGTTGGTGATAGGCATGGTGCGCTTGAAGAGCAGTCCGCGGGTCACCGTGGTGTAGTAGTCGATGGTACCGTCGATGCGGCGGTTGAGAATGGCGAAGTCGAGACCGAAGTTCCAGTTGTAGGATTTCTCCCAACCCAGTGATGGACTTTCATAAGTGCCTGAGTACTGAGCGAAGGGATGTGTGTGCGAGCCGTCGATGGTGATACCGCTGCTGGTGTAGATATAGGCAGTGGTGCTGGTGCCATAGGCGCCCACACCGCCGGAGTTACCGGTGATACCGGCACCAATGCGGAACTTCAGGTTGTCGAGCCAACTCTTCGTGCCTTCCATGAAAGCCTCGTCGCTCACGCGCCATGCCAGAGCACCTGCGGGGAAGGAATCCCATTTGTTTCCTTCGGTGAAGAACGATACACCATCCCAGCGGTTGGAGAAGGTGAGGAGGTACTTGCCCTTATAGGAGTAGTTGAAACGAAGAGCATACGACATTTTCTGTGTCTGGGTGAATCCAGACTCCAGGTGCTGGCTGGTAGCCGACATCAGGCGCCAGTATTGCCAAACATCGAGTGCCTGGTTGCTGCCGCCGGCCAGAGCCTCCTCGGTGTTGTTCTTCGACCATGATGACACGGCGGTGATGCCGAAGTCGTGGTCGTTGGCGATGGTGCGGGTGTAGGAGAGGATGTTCTCCCAGTTGTAGCCGTAGCCGTCATTGTAGGTCAGGTCGGCATGTGGCGAACCGGCATAGGTAGGACGCAGGGCGTTGGAGTACTTGCCCCAGTATTGTCCGAGTCGTGAGTGCGAGAGGGTGGCGTTCACTTGTGAGCGGAAATTGAGTCCGGCCAGTGGAGTGAGTTCCAGGTAACCGATGGCGTTGATGTAGGTATACCGGGTGTTGCGCGAATACTGGTTGGTAATCTTGTCGGCCAACGGGCTGTATTGGTTCTCGATATACTCATGATTCACTTCGCCGTTGGCATCGTATACCTCGCCTAAAGGCAGGGCAGCCAATGCGCGGGTATAGGTCTTGTTGTCGCCACGGTCATGGATGGTGTAGTTGAGGTTGGAGGTGAATCCCACCTTTGCCCAGTCGAAGATGCGCTGGTCGACGTTCAGACGCAGAGAGTAACGGTCGCGTTGCTCGTTGCTCAGCAAACCCTTGTCCTGGTTGTAGACAGCAGAGGCGTAGACGAGGGTGTTCTCCGTACCACCGGTCACTGCCACTGAGTATTTCTGTGTGGTGGCCTTGCGTCCCGACACCTCGTCTACCCAGTCAATCCACTTGTTCTGGTTGTAGGCATCGATGTAGGCCTGATTGCCACCGAGCAGTGCGTTCACGTTTTCGGGATAACTGCCATTCTTGTATTTGTAGGCCGCGCGGTAGTAGTTGGTCCACTCGTCGCCGGTCATGCCGTTCTTATACTCAGGCGTGCCGCTCCAACCGTAGTAGGCGTCGAAGTTGACTTTAGCCTTGCCTGAAGCACCGCGTTTGGTGGTGATGATGACCACGCCATTGGCACCAGCCGAACCATAAATAGCGGTGGCGGAAGCGTCTTTCAGCACATCGACACTCTCGATGTCGTTGGGGCTGAGGTTGTCGTAACTGCCAGGCAGTCCGTCGATGATAAACAATGGTTGGTTGTCGCCATAAATGGAGCGTGAACCACGGAGCAGGAGGTTCACACCCGCACCAATCTCGCCGCTCTGCTTGGTGATGTCGAAACCGGCAATCTTACCTTGAAGGGCTTCCATCACGTCGCCTGTAGGAGCAATTACCACGTCAGCGTTTTTCATTGAGGTGACAGCACCTGTCAGGTCGCGTTTCTTCTGCGTACCATAACCAATGACCACCACATCGTCGAGTCCCAGCACATCGGGTTCCATTTTCAGGTTCATCGTGCCTTGTCCGGGCTGCATCGTCACAGTTTTGTAGCCGGCATACGAGAATTGCAGTTGATGACCGGGTGCGGCGTTCACACTGAAGTCGCCGTTGATGTCAGTCACCACACCGCCATTGGTGCCCAGCACTCTCACTGTGACACCTGTCAGTGGTTCTCCGTTCTCATCGACAACATGACCTCTAACAGGCCTTGCCTGTTCTACTGCGTTTGGTCCATTGGATATAGCCACACTGTTTTCTGCCCACATGGGAGCGGGCATCATCAGTGATAGGGCAAAACCAAAGACCACGCATGTCTTCATAGTTTTTTTCATGAGTAGGTTGGTTTTTAAGTAAAATAAATAATGTAGTTAATTTAGAGACGGAAAGAATTAGGATAAGTAACCATAAAAAAAACCGATTTTTTTTGCCGTGTTGTGGATTTTTCCTATTTTTGCTTTCGAAGACAAAAAGCATTCTTTTGCCTCTCTTCAGTCTCCTTATGCGGCAAGGTGTCTGAAGGGTTATCAAGGGCCGCCGGAAAATATCATGAAAATAAAAACCTTAGTTTACAGCATGTTGATTGCCGCTGCCGTTTTGGTGTCGTGCAAGGAGAATAGTGGTCCGAAAGTGGATAGGGACGCCAGTCCGTTGAACCAGATTGAGGCCTTGAGTAACGATATCTCCAGCAATGGGGATGAATGGACGAAAGAGAATTGGGATGATGCTGCCGACTTGTTGGAGAATGCGCTCCGCAATCTGCCCGCACAGTTGACCAGTGACGAGGAGACCATTGTCAGTTCAGCCATTTCGCGTATGAAAGTGTATGGTGAACGTCATCGCCGCAAGGCAGAGGGATTGTTGGATGCTATCAGCAAATACTCTCCAGAGGAGAAAGAGAAAGAACCGGCAAAAGCCGAGACTCCCAAGGAAAAAACACCAGCACCGGCTCCTGCCCAGACCCAGACTCAGACCGTTGCCCCGCCGCCCATCCCCGGTCTGCTTCCAGCGCATGTCATCCGTGAGGGCGGCTATACCAATGTCCGTCAGGGACCAGGCAGCAACTATGCTATTGTGAACAAAGTGAAGGATGGCAGTCCGATATATTATACCGTCTACAATGCCAACTGGCATGTGGTATATGATACCAATGGCACCCAATTGGGCTACATGCATACCAGTAAGGTGATACCTACGGCTGCCGCTCCCGCCGCTGCTCCACGTTCAACGGGTGTTGTGACAGGTACCGAATACGACTGGCTGTCGCAGAGATATATGACCGAGAACGACATCATCAACTACGGCAGTGCATCGTTGCGCATCCTCCGCAATTCCATCTATGCCCGTCACGGCCGCACCTTCAAGGATGCCGGTTTGCGCCAGTTCTTCAACTCCCTGCCCTGGTATAACGGCTACCGCAGCGAGATACCCGCCAACGAGTTGAACAAATTCGAGAAATACAATATACAGTTTATCCAGAAATACGAGTAAACAAAGCAAGTGGGGCCGAGAGCCCCACTTGCTTTGTCTTATTTCTTCATGCCCTCCATCGATGCGCTTACGTAGGAGACGAGGGCATTGTTGCCTACGATGTTGAGTTGCGTGCCGGCGAGGCTGTTCATGCGGAAATAGTCGGGATAGACGGTGGCGAAATTCTCGCTCACCTTGTCGGCTATGCCGAAGAGGGTGGCATAGACCAGGTATTCTTTCCACAGTGTCATCTCCTTGATTTCCCGTTCTCCGATGAGAGAGAAGTCAAGGAGGTATTTTTTCAGTCCGAGCAACTGGCGTGGTGTGTCAGGACTTTTGGCAATTTCCTTCTCCTTGCCATACAAAGTGGCAATATCCTTGAAGAAGGGGACATCGTTGTGGCGGATATATTGTTGCAGTTCACGAGGTTGCAGTACACCGTCTGCACCTGCGGCACCTTCCAGCAGTGAGAAGAATCCCCTTTCAGTGTCTGACAGGTTTTTCGGGGTGCCTTTGCTGTTGATGCTGAGAACAACATGAGGTTCAGCACCATACATGTTCGACTTCCACTCCATGAGCAGTGCCTCCTTGTCGATTAACCGCAGGATAAGAGCCCCGAAAAGACCGCTGTAGTCGGTGAGCCATGCCGAGGAGATGGAGTTCATCACAGCATTGGCCACCTTGAGGTTTCCACCGGCTGGAATGTCGCGGTAGTATTCGAGTCCCGCAGCCAGGCGTTTCCGCAGCAGTGTCCGCCGCAGGGGTTGGAGGGAAATGACATACCAGATGGTATAGAACACTTTGCGCCACATGCCCACGAATAAAATGATGAGCAATACTGGAACGAAAATGGTGGCGAGTATCGTTAGGATGATTTCGAGCCATTCGGGTAGGAAGGGTATCCACTCTTCACCGGCAGCAGAGAGTGTGGCAGGAATCATGAGGAGTGTGAGAAGACTGTGCATATATGGAAAGATTCTTAATAAGTCAATAATATGAAAAGTTGGGTTGTTCTGCTTGTTTATATGTCGTAGAGTTCTTCGGCATGCCATGCGAGAGAGAGCCGCCCCTTGTAAGCCGAAACGGCATCTTCGACGGCGGGAGTACCCTCGCTCACGGCATCCATCATCTGGCGTAATGCCTGGCGGTGAGGCTTGCTGTTGAGAAGTACGTCAAACAGCGGACTGCAGTCATCTTTATGGGGCTGAACGAGTTGGGTGAGATGTCGCCAGGTGGAATTTTCTATTCCGTAGAGATAGGCATAGGTCATGTATTCCGGCCAGATGCGCTGAATGTCGGGCCGTTCTCCGTTGTAGGTGGTATAGGAGTTGGGTAGCCCTTCGAGGAAACGTTTCATACCCAGTACGTTTCCGACGTCACGGCGGCTGTAGGCATTAAATTGTATACCCGTGTTGAGCAGGTCGGCGTAATGGTATAGATTGTTGAAGTCGAGATGTATCTTTTCTTTCTTTTTGATGTCGGCGGAGATGATTTTCTTTACCTTTTCCGGCTCGATTTTTTCATCCTGGGCTGAACACTGTGCCAGACAGTTGTAGAGACATTTTTCTAAATCCTGGTCGAGTCCGTCGCTCGGGGAATTGGTCCATGGTCCCAGACAAAGGAAAGGTTGCTCTCCGCTATTCGCATTGAAATAGATGGCTCCCCTTGTGAACAGCCGCCACAAGGCTGCCCTTGCTGCGGGTGTCTTGTCGCGGTAGAAGGCCGGTGATAGTTTGAATTTCATCATGTGCGTGTCGAGGACATTTCCGTAGAGTGCCAGGAAAGGGTAGGGTTTTGGCGTGAATCCGGCATAGCGAATACGTCGCAGCCATTTTCGCAAAGGTTTGAGTGATAACACATACCAGAACCACAGCATCGTCTTGATGAGCAACTCCACATCCATTATCATCTTTTTGGGGTTCTTTTTGCTGAAATAGAATAACCGGAACATCCAGATGAAAAAGAGCAGTCCGAAGAGCAGAATCATGGAGTCGTTGAAATTCATATCGCTCATTAAGCAGAGAAGAACGACGACACCGATACCAATGATCTTTGGTATGTATTTTTTAAGGAGGTATTTTTTTTTTTTTTTTTTTTTTT
>CACXDY010000418.1 GCA_902766505.1 uncultured Prevotellaceae bacterium | reverse complement strand
GTCATCAGCAATGTGGAGACCAACGAGAAACTTGGCTATTTCGCTCCCGACAACAATCCCGATGTATCGTTCCTTGACCCCACGAACACCTTTTCGGTGAGTGCCTACCAGACGGCCTGCGGCAGCGTGGATATCATGTCGCACATTTTCGATGTAGCTTATTTCAGCAAGAAGCAGTCGATGGACATGCTGCTGCGTATACAGGAAGAGGTGCTGAAAACTGTTGTGAAATATGCCCCTGTGGCAGTGAATAAGCCAGATGACTACGAAGCGCGTGCCAACCTGATGTGGGCATCGTCGTGGGCACTCAACAACTTCCTTTACGAGGGATTCTTCCAGGCCACTGTCTGCCACTCGATGGAACATGAGCTGTCAGCATTCTACGACATCACCCACGGCCACGGCTTGGCCATTCTTACTCCCCGTTGGCTGACGTATGTGCTTGATGACGAGACCGCTCCCGTTATCCAACGCTTCGGTGTGAATGTCATGGGACTGGATGCTTCGCTGCCCGTAATGGAAGGTGCCAAAGTTGCCATCCAGGCTCTTGAAACTCTTTTCTTCAAGACGCTGGGCTTAAAGAGCCGTCTCTCAGATCTGGGTGTCGACGACAAGAACTTTGCAGCAATGGCACGTAAGGCCTGTGGTGCAGATGGTGTCCTCCACGGATTTACCGATCTGACTCCTGCCGATGTTGAGAAGATTTTCAGAATGTGTCTGTAAACGTAGGATAAGAACAAAGAGGAAAACGTCCAGTTAATTGACATGCGCAGGCTGACTCCCGAGGAAAAGACGCAAGGTGTGAAGGAAGTTCAGCTCGCACGGTCGGGGTGGGGTAGAAATAATCTGTAACGTGAATCTTGTTAATAATATGTTAAAACAAATGCATGGCTATGTCGGTTTTTCCTTTTATGCTATATTTGCCATGTAATTCGCGGTTTAGCTTCTCTTGTAATGTGGCACTAAGGCAAGCTGAAAATGCGATATGGCCAAATGCATAGACAACATCTTGTTGTTTCATGAACTTATAGAATGTTTAACTAAAGTGCTGCGGAATTTAGGATGATGATGAAAAGACTGTTTTTACTTGGTATTCTGATCTCATTTGTTGCAACATTATACTCTCAGACACGGGAAGACAAATACGTTGAAGTGGGAGGTTGTTCGTTTGCCATGGTTTATGTGGAAGGTGGCTCCTTTATGATGGGTGCCCCCAACAATGATTCTGAAGTGGATGCTGATACCCGACCCGCTCACAAAGTGACGCTTTCCAGCTATTATATTGGCAAATATGAGGTTTCCCAAAGGTTATGGGAGGCCGTAATGGGATCAGACCCAAGCACTTATAAAAACCCAATGCCGGATAATGAGTTTATAGATGTCCCTGTTCATGATGTCAGTTGGGAAGACTGCCAGGTGTTTGTCAAGAAGTTGAGTAAAATGACAGGCCAGAATTTCCGCTTGCCAACAGAGGCGGAATGGGAATTTGCAGCTCGGGGCGGAAAGAAAAGCAAAGGCTATAAGTATGCTGGGAGCAATAGCCTTGGTGAGGTGGCCTATTATGACGCAGAGTCACCAGCTTTTATTGGTCCTTCACGCCCAAGAAGAGGCAACGAGTTGGGAATTTATGATATGACTGGAAACGTTGATGAGTGGTGTCAGGATTGGTATGCTCCTTACACAAAAGCCGCTCAGGTCAATCCGAAAGGACCAAAGACGGGCTCTTACCGCGTGCTCCGTGGGGGTAGCTTCTTCAAATACAACAAGAACTGGAAAGTATATGAGCGCATGAAGGATGGTAATGGCTATAGCTCTACTCGTCTCGGCTTGCGTCTTGTTCTTTCTGTGCAGGGCAATGCCAGTAAAACAACTAAAGGCACCAAGTCAAGTTCAACCAGCAAGTCTGGCAAATCAACAAAGACCAATAAAACTGGCAAGACCAGGAGGTGAGGCTTTTCATATCTGCCATACTTTTATTTCCAATAGTCTTCCTGCCAAGTCTTGAAGTTAAGGATTTGGTCGATAGCGTCATTCCAGTTTCCTGTAAAGCAGACACCTCTGTCATCAAGATATACATCTGCTTTTATTTTACCCATTTCAGCCCCTTTTGGCTGATAAGGGTTGTGGTTGATGTAATCGAAACAGATGTCATTCTTGTTCAAGAAATCCCTGAGAGCAGGTGAATCATTCCTTGTTGTATGGATAATAATCATATATCCGGCATCATGCAGTTTATGTGTAGCCTCGCTGGCACCAGGAAGGACCGTGTCAAACACATCGACGCCCAGCCAACCGCGGGAGTAGTCATGTATCACTCCGTCAAAGTCAATGCAGATTGATTTAGGTGGTTTTGCATTTGTCATGATTTCCATCATTCCCTCTATCACTAAGTCAAGTTGTTCCCGATATATCAGTCCATCAACATACTCTGAGGGTATGGCATCGAATCCAAATTTCGCACCGAGGATGGCACAAGCCACAGCAGCATTGGTATCGGCATCACCTCCGGCACGGACAACAGCCAACAAACCTTCTTCGAAGGTCTGTGCATGCCAATATGCCCAAAGTCCGGCAGCCAATGTCTTCAAAGTGTAGCCTATAGAATCCCTGTTTTGCAAATCCAACGCTTCGATTCTGTCACTATTGATAGCCAAATCCACATATTCCTCTATACGCTCGTCGTAATTTCTGGCAATCTCCAACATCTGTTCATAGCTTATCGGTGACTTGTCGTAAACCAACGAGTGTATCAGTTTGGACACTATGACACACGAACCGACACATCTTGGGTCATAATGTGTCAAGCGGCATACGTTGGCGGACCATTCTTCCACATTGTTTGGCAGAAGTCCCACGATGGATGTGCGCATCAATCCTCCATTGGCGGCAGATTGTCTGTGACTCATTTCCCAGACCATCTTTGAAACTTCAAACGGTTTCTCCACATAATCTGCAAAACTCAACACCTTATAGGTATTCTCACCAATGCCTATGGGTTCACCATCTGCCCATTTCTTAAAATTACGGGCAATGTTGGTGTAATCCACGACTTTGTCCTTGACCACTGCTTCGGCTATGCACAGCATCATGTCCGTGTCATCAGTCCAATCACCTATTTTCCATCTCTTGCGGTGCCTGTCTTGGAAGATGTCGTTGTAATGCGTGATACCATTGGGATATTTCAATGCTATCTCCTCATCGTTCATAAACTCAGTTCCAAGTCCCAGCGCATCTCCGATGGCCTGACCGTATATCGTTCCTTTTGCTTTGTCTAAGAATTGTTCCATTCGATTTTGTACTATGAATTTATATGTTTGTTTTTTTCTTGATTGTCAGATCTATTTAACTATTAGTTTCTCCGATGGGCAAATAGAGCCTGAATTCAGGCATTATCCGCATGAATGAATTGAGAAGATATTTCTGAGAACTGAATGAACATATCATGGAGAATTTCATTGGTTGTTATGCCTTCCATTCGTGGGTCTGAATCCTCATGAAGTGAAACGGCTGTAAGGGTCTTCCTAATATGACAATATCTTTCGTTTTAACCATTCTGCTTCATTTTAATACACCATT
>CACXDY010000417.1 GCA_902766505.1 uncultured Prevotellaceae bacterium | reverse complement strand
TTTTTGGAGCAGCGAATGCAAAAAATTATGCTTGCATAATGTTTGCTGAGTCGTGACAAAAATCAACCGAAGGTTAATTTATTTGAGATTTTCCGAACGATAGTAACTTCGCTTTTTATAAGCAAAGTTACGAAAAATCGAGTGCAGAACAAAAAAAATGCTTAACTTTACGGCCAGAAAAACATTTTAACGGCAAAGTCAAACACTGAAAAACATCGAAAACAATGAGAAGACCGATTTTACTATTGCTGACGGCAACAGCCTTGCTTGCCATCATCTCGTGTGGCGACAACAAACCCAAAGAGGCACCCGAACCACCCGCAGAAGATACGGCGGCCGTAGTGGCCGAGGTAAGAGACACCTTCCCTGCCGACAAATGGATGGAAGAAAACAAGCAGAAGGAAGGAGTGATAGAATCCAACGGCATTCAATATAAAGTGCTGCAGGAAGGCACCGGCGAGAAACCCAACAAGCGTAAGCGTGTGAAAATCAACTTCGAGGTGAGGCTGACCAACGGCAAAGTGGTGGAGTCGCACATGGGCAAGGACGTTATGGAACTGCCTGTGGCCAATGTCATCCCCGGCCTTCAAAACGCACTCACCCAGATGCCGGAGGGTTCGACTTGGGAAATCTACATCCCCTGGCAACTGGGTTACGGTGCTGAGGGCTCCAAAAACATCCCACCTCATTCAGCCTTGATTTTCAAGGTGAAACTTATCGAGGTGGTGAAGCTCCGATAACTATTTCGCCTTTTTATTCTTCTCTATACTCCAGCCCTCCCGGCTCTTGAGTCCGCAATTCTTGCCGACAAACATCTTGGCAGCCTGTTTGTCGCCTTTGAGTTGCCAATCGAGCCATTGACGGGCTACGATGGCGAACTCTCCACCATGGGGTTGCGCATAGGTACCACCATGTCCCACAGGATAGTTGGTGGCGATGGCAGGCACATGGGTGATGCGCCTGAAGTCGTCCATGCCGTTCTCATAGGCGATGTCTGTCTTTCCACCGAGGATGTAGATGATGGGAGTATGAAGTTCCGTCAGTTTTGCCTTGGGCGGCATGGGCATTCCACCCACAGAACTTCCGGCGTTCTCCTGGTTGAACAGTCCGCTGTTGCATATCATGATGGCGGAAATCCTTGGGTCGGCACAATTAAACAGTGTCTGCAAACCACCGCACGACATACCGGCGACACAAATCTTGTTGGTATCAATTTTCTGATAGAGTGGACTGTTGGGATTGGCATTCTGTGCCAAAGCCCAGTCGATGCTCTCTATCTGTTGTTCGGTAGTCGACATGGGACCTCTGTAAGGCTCATCGTCCATGGGAATATAACCTGTTGCCAAGACCAGATAGCCATAGGAAGCAATCTCGCTGAGGAATTTCACGTGCTCATAAGGTGAATTGGTGCAGGCACCATTGCCCCAAACGAGGACGGGAAGTGGATTGGCAGCACTGAAAGCCGACAAGTCCTGCGGACAGATGACCGTATGTGCCTTCAAGTCGGCCGCCTCTTTCATGATGGCCTTATAGGGTCCTGTGCCGCCATCCTCAATGACCCGCGACTGAGGTCCGGTAGGAGTTGGCTTGATTTCCCACCAGTCGAAATTGAAGAGTTTCGGACCTTTCCTTCCTTTGAAGACAAGATACAGGTCGTGTACGCCCGTAACGTTCTGCTCAAAATCTGCCTTGAGCGTTTCCCACTGTTCCCAGCCACCGGTACCGCGCACCTCAAGTCGTGTGAGCCGCTGACCACGCAGGCTGTCAATGTGCAATTCCAACTGTCCTCCCCTCAGGCCACTTGCCACACAAGCGGAGAATGTTTTTGGATTCTGCGTACCGAAGTCCACGTTCTGCAACTTGATATAGTCGCCGTTATGGATATCCGTGACATAGACGCCCCTTCTCCTGTTCTGCTCTGTCTTCAATCCTTTGGAGAAAGCCATGGTCTCGGCCTCTACCTTGCGGTAGGGAGAAAACACGCCCACTGGTTTCACACCCTCGTCTGTCGGAAGGATAGTGGGGAATGACCCGTCGGCATTGTAGCGGAACTCTTCCACGGCTACACTGCGCCCGAATCCGCCGCCATTCGGCAGTTTTCCTGTATGATAGAAGAAATATGAATGCCCTTTATAGTCGGCCACTCCACAGTGGTTGGTGAACGAGTTGGTCTCTGAGAGCGGCATAATCTCGCCCGCATAGGTCCAGGGGCCTAAGGGCGATGGTGCAGTGCTGTAACTGATATGCTCGGGCACACCCCCAGCGGCATAGAGGAGTTGGTACTTTCCGTTACGCTTGGTGAGCCAGGGTCCCTCCACATAACAGTCCTTGTAATTCTTGCCCTTCACCCGTTCGTTCATAGGGGGTGCGCCGAAAGCCTGCTCCGTCATCTGGAGCATCCCCACCTCACCCTCATAAGAAATCATGTCGCGGTTGAGTTTCAGGTAATAGACCCTGGGATTTCCCCACATCAACCATGCCTGTCCATCATCATCGATGAACACCGTTGGGTCGATATGGTCCCAGGAACCATTCTCAAATAGCGGTTTCCCCAATGCATCACGGAAAGGACCTGTGGGTGAGTTGCCTACAGCCACGCCAATGGCCATTCCACCCGACAGTTTGGAGTGTGCGCAGATATACCAGAAGAATTTGCCGTCGCGCTCCACACACTGCGATGCCCAAGCGCGGTCATCAGCCCATGAGAAGCTCTCCAAGGCAAGGGGTGAACCATGGTCGGTCCAGTTCACCATGTCCTGTGTGGAATAGACGCGCCATTCCTGCATCCAGAAGAAATCGGCACCATCTTCATCGTGTCCGGTGTACACATACATCGTGCCGTTGTGCACCATCGGCGCAGGGTCGGAGGTACACCATGTCTGAACAAACGGGTTTTGTGCGGCAATAGGTAATGCTGCCGCGCAAACCAAAGCGGTAAGAATATGTTTCATCATGTTCGGTTAGAAATTTGATTTCTTGATTATTGACTGCAAAAGTACGAACTTTTCATCAGTCATACCCGTACGAAATGAAACAAATAGTTTGGATGATGTGATTTGGCCTGCGCCGAACCACTGCTTGTGTCGCATTTGCCTGCGGCGAATCGCTCTGGCGCTCGGATTTTTCTCTTGCTTGTGTCGCATTTGCCTCCGGCGAATCGCTCGGCGCTCGGAAAAAGACTGGAAAACAAGTTTTCCGTCATTTTTCTCTCGCTTGTGTCGCGATTTGAGACAAGATTGGGTGAAATTTGCGGATGTTTAAAATATTCAGTCTAACTAAAACCTATTATATAATGAAAACGTATCCTATTCATTTGATGGTGGAAATCGTGAACAATGACACAGATGAATTGTTCGACAGAAAACCTTTCGTTTACGACATCTCAGAAAAAGAAATCAAGGAGACCGCAAGAATCATGGACGAGAATGGCGGATTTCCCGTGGAATTCCATGTGCTGCAAAGTGTTTGGGAAAATATCAATGAAGAAGCTTGTTTCTTCTATGATGACAACTTCGCTCCCGTCGATGAAGACTTTTGGAATATATACACTTTCGAAATCGGGGAAGATATGCCCGAGGATCTTGTGTAACTGGCAGAGCAATATGTCACACGAAAGACCGTAGATATTGTTTTCTATGGAAAGGACCGGAAGGGCGAAGCCATCTCCTGCGACCTTCGGCCTGCCACCTATTGGACCATGATAGAGGCGGCAAAGACAAACGATGGCAGTAAGACTGACTTTGAGCATCTGGAAGAAACCCACCCTGAAGCATTTGAGGAAGTGAAAAATGTGGTGCTCGGCCGACTCAAGGAAACCGGCAAGGAGGTCGAAGGGTTCCACCTCAAAGAATTTCCTTACCAAGTGCTTGAAAATGCCATGTAGAGCATGAAAGCCTCCTGATTGGTGATTTTGGCGGGAACAGAGTTGCCAATTGACAAATTTTGATTATCTTTGCGGAAACAATGTTTGTCAAATAAATAGTTATGATGGAAAAAACTCTTGTATTGTTGAAACCCAGCTGTGTACAACGCCAGCTGATAGGCGAAATAGTGAACCGTTTTGAGCGCCGCGGACTGCGCGTGGCAGGTATGAAGATGATGCAACTCTCCGACGAGATTCTGCGCGAGCACTATGCACACCTCGTCGACCGTCCTTTCTTCCCCTCGCTGGCAGCCTCCATGCAGGCCTCACCGGTTGTTGCCCTTGCCCTTGAGGGTGTGGATGCCGTGCAGGTGGTGCGCACCATGACGGGCTCCACCAACGGACGCGAGGCTGCCCCAGGCACCATCCGTGGCGACTACTCGATGAGCAACCAGCAGAACATCGTCCATGCCAGCGACTCCACCTCAAACGCTGAGATAGAGCTGAAACGATTCTTCCGCGACGAGGAAATATTCGAATACCCCAGCTGTACCTTCGGCTTCATCTATGGCGAAGGCGAGGCGAAGTAAACCTTCGCCTTAGTCTTTTTTCGGTTTCTGCGTGATTTTCTGCATGACAACTGCGCAGGAAGCATCACCTGTCACCGACATGACGGTTCGTCCCATATCGATGATACGGTCGATGCCTGCAGCCACTGCCACACACTCCACAGGAATGTTGGCCGAGGCGAACACCATTGCCATCAGAGCAAGTGACCCTCCGGGGATGCCGGGCGTGCCGATAGAAGCCACCGTGGCTGCAAAGGCGATGGCAAAATACTGGTTGAGGCCAAGGTCGATGCCGCAACATGCCGCCATGAAGACCGAGGTGGCTCCCAGATAGATGGCCACCCCGTCCATGTTGATAGTGGCGCCAAGTGACAGTACAAAACTTCCGACACTCTTGTCGACACCCAGCTTCTCTGTGCATTCCATTGAATAGGGAAGGGTCGCCACCGACGAATCGCTTGAGAAGGCGAACAGCATGGCGGGTTGCATCTCCTTGAGGAATCTCAGCGGAGACAGCCCGCCCAAGAAATAAACCAGGGGCGAATAGACGCAGAGGACATGTATCAGGAAACAGGAATAGGCAAGAACGACAAGGACGGCATAGGACCCTAACACGCTGGGGCCATTGTTGACCACGACAGGTGTCAGCATGCAGAACACGCCCACCGGTGCCATCGCCATGATATAGTAAAGCACTTTTCCCACCACCTCGTTGAGACTAAGCACCAACTTCCGGGCAGGCTCGCCCTTCTCGGCCACATGCACCATGGCCACACCGAACAGAATGGCGATGACTATCACCTGAATCATGGCCATACTGCTGAGCGGCGTCAGGATATTGTCGGGAAACATGCCGACGATTTGGTCCATAAAAGATACTTCCGGCATACCCACGCTTTCACCGGTTTTCTCTATATGAAGATTGATGGCGGGAATCCATCCCCTGACAAGGGTGGACACCACCAATCCCATGGTGACGGCTATTACAGTGGTGAAAGCGAAGTAAAGTACGGCCCGCAACCCCAACTTCCCCAGTTTGCTCATGTCGTTCATCGAGAGGATGCCCGCCATGATGGAAAACAGCACCAACGGGACGACGATGAACTTCAGAAGGTTGAGAAAGATGGTGCCAAACGGCTTGATATATTCATTCACAAAACCAGGATGTCCCTGCAGCAGGACACCGGCTATGACGGCCAGCACCAGGGCGGTTGCAATCTGTGTTGTCAGCGACAGTTTAATTTTCATAGTTGTCTATCTTTTTCAAAGATACCTTCCATTGCACTTTTCGGAAAGATGAAAGATGATTCTTATGGGTCACTCGAATAAATCATTCATGATATTGTTGAGACCCTTTTCGATATCATCACCTATCTGTTCCATTTTCTCTTCATCAAGATCGCTTTCCACACCTTCTTTGATACCTTTGGCAAAAGAACCTACTCCTTCCAGAATTGACTGATAATTATTTTTCAGGTATTTTGCCGCCTCATGGGTCATCATCACCATAATCCTACCTTCTTTACGGCCAATTTCCTTCAATTCTTCTTTTGAGTAATCATAATTTTCCATTTCCTTGTTGATGGCCTCCAAGTCTTTCACAACGGCCTTCCAGTCATCGGCACTATAGTCGTTGCCATTCTTCTCAACCCGCTCCACAAGAGTGTCCAACTTGTCAATGGCTTTTTCTTCTTGCGACTGACAGGAAGAAATGAAGAGAGCAACAAATACTATTGCGAACAGATGAATTTTCTTAATGCTCATAGCTGCAATTCTTTAGGTATTAACATATACGAGGCCAAATTTACAATAAAAAAAGGAGATTTCAATCTATATCTATACAATTTTGCTTTTTTTTCAGGTGGACATCTTGACTGAGGAATGGAGGCCCATGATTCATTTTTTAGCCGAAAATGTGATTTTTTATCTATAATCATGTCCGAAAATGTGATTTTAGGTATGGAACTGCTTAAAAGAAAGATTGATAGGTATCTTCTGTATTGGAAGAGCAATCCAAAGAGGAAACCATTGATAGGTAAGCGTCTCCGCGATTATTGAAGAAATTGGTGAAGAATGACACCGAATATAGCCTATATTTGGAGTATCAGATGGGTATAATCGGGACAATGGCACATCCATTCGTAGGAAAGAAAGTCTGTCGCTGTATCTTTTGGCATCTCCCCGTACACCCATCCAACGACAACAAAACAAAGAGACGCTGGAACTAGCCAAGAAG
>CACXDY010000416.1 GCA_902766505.1 uncultured Prevotellaceae bacterium | reverse complement strand
TATGGCGAAAGATTTAGTCGCAGAGTCATCAGATAGTTTCATGTACCGTGATTTCCAAGCACGAAATGTCATGCTTGATGAAGAAGGCCAACCTTGGTTTATCGATTTTCAAGGAGGACGTAAAGGACCATTTTATTACGATTTAGCTTCTTTTCTATGGCAGGCATCAGCTCGTTATTCTGAGAAATTACGTCGCAAACTGATATACGAATACTATTATTCGTTGAAGAACTACACAGAAGTGCCTTCCAAACGGCATTTTGTGGAAAGATTGTCTCTATTTGTTCTTTTCCGTACTTTGCAAGTGCTTGGCGCATATGGTTTCAGAGGCTATTTTGAGCGGAAGCCACATTTCATGGATTCCATACCTCCTGCCATCAACAATCTTCGGCAAATCATTTCGCAAGGGCATTTCAATTATCCATATCTTATAGAAATATTGGACAAGTTGACCCAATTGCCCCAATTCAGTCAAACTCCTACAGAACCTACTTCACGTTCTGATGGATACCGGACTACAGATCATAACATTTATTCTTCTCATGAAAACGATGGTCCTGCCACTTTCTCCAGATATGATGGAAAAGGACCACTGGTCGTCAGGGTATTCAGTTTTTCTTACAGGAAAGGTATACCGGAAGATGAATCGGGAAATGGAGGGGGATATGTCTTTGATTGTCGCAGTTCCCATAATCCTGGAAGGTACGAGCCATACAAGAATCTTACAGGATTGGATGAACCCGTTATCCGATTTTTGGAAGATGATGGTGAAATACTGACCTTTCTTGACAGTGTGTATCGGCTGGCCGACACGCATGTGACCCGTTATCTGCAAAGAGGATTTACCGATTTGATGTTCTCCTTTGGATGTACAGGAGGCCAACATCGGAGCGTCTATTCTGCACAGCACCTTGCAGAGCATCTCAATCAAAAGTTTGGAATAGAAGTCAGGATTAATCATCGTGAACAGGGTATTACCCAAACCTTATTGTCGCATCAATCTTAATCGAATATTCCAATGAGACAAGCTATGATATTTGCCGCTGGACTTGGTACCAGATTAAGGCCATTGACAGACAAGAAGCCAAAAGCATTGGTTGAAGTGGGAGGTAAACCTTTGTTAGAGCATGTCCTCAACCGGTTGAAAGCGGCAGGCTTTGAAAGAGTCGTCGTCAATGTTCATCATTTTGCACAACAAATTGTCGACTATATAAATAATCTTCACTATGAGGGTATGAATATCTACATATCCGATGAGAGTGAGGAATTGCTTGAAACGGGAGGAGGTTTGCGTAAAGCGGCCATTTTGTTTGATACTCAAAGTCCCGTTCTTATTCATAACGTTGATATCTTCAGCAACGTCGACCTCTGTGATATCTATGATAGTACCACATCTTCTTTCGCCACATTGCTGGTGAGCAACCGCAACACCAACCGTTACCTCTTGTTTGATAGCAACATGCATCTTGTGGGTTGGACAAATGTGTCGACAGGCGAAGTACGAAGCCCCATTAAAGACTTAAAAGTCGAATGCTGCCATCGTTATGCATTTTCAGGTATCCATGTCATCTCCCCATCCATGTTTGAAGTGATGAAAGACTGGCCGGACCGGTTCAGCATAATAGATTTCTATTTGTCTATATGTGACAAGTATCCCATAGAAGGTTATTTGAAATCAGATTTGCGTCTTTTGGATGTAGGTAAGGTGGACACCTTGACAGAAGCTGAGCATTTTATAGCACAACTTTGAAAACAAACATACTAAATATCATGCAACAAAAAATTATCATTCTTGATTTCGGTTCACAAACCACACAATTGATAGGACGACGTGTAAGAGAACTTGATACGTTCTGCGAAATTCTGCCCTACAATAAGTTTCCGGTTGGCGACCCTTCCGTCATAGGTGTCATCCTCAGCGGTTCTCCTTATTCTGTTCATGACCCAGAGGCGTTCCAGGCAGATTTAAGTCAGTTTGCAGGGAAAATACCAGTCCTCGGTATCTGCTACGGAGCTCAATTTATTTCTTATAAGGGAGGCGGACGTGTTGAAAAGACCAATACAAGAGAATATGG
>CACXDY010000415.1 GCA_902766505.1 uncultured Prevotellaceae bacterium | reverse complement strand
GTGAAAAAAGCATTCGCCAGGCTGCTCGATGATTTCCAGCCCGAAATAGTTCATCTCAACAACATTCATTCACAGCTGTCACCCGTCATAGGTGAGATGGCCAAGCAGCATGGAGCAAAAGTAGTATGGACCATCCATGACTTCAAACTGCTCTGTCCCCGTTATGACTGTCTGAAGAACGGGGACACGCCTTGTCAGGAATGCTATACTGACAAACGCTCATGTCTAACCAACCGTTGCATGAAAAATTCCTGGTTGGCCAGTTATATCGGATACAGAGAGGGCACAGTCTGGAACCGTGAACGCCTCCAGTCTTTCACCGACACTTTTATCTGTCCCAGCCGCTTCATGACCGAAGAGATGATTAAGGGAGGTTTCAACCGTGAAATGCTGCAACACCTCTGCAATTTCATCGATGTGAAAAAATGCCTCAGAAATGATTATACTCCAGCAAACCATTACTGTTTCGTAGGGAGGCTGAGTGAGGAAAAGGGAGTCAGGACACTTATCGAGGTGGCCAACAGGCTTCCCTATACCCTCATGGTCATCGGCGACGGCCCATTGATGGAAGAACTTAAAAGCGTGGCCAAACCCCATATCGTTTTCAATGGCCATAAGGACTGGGAGGACATCAAGGCCATTGCAGGCGCTGCGAGATTCACTGTGATTCCATCGGAATGGTTTGAGAACAACCCGCTGTCTGTCATTGAATCGGAATGCTTAGGGGTGCCTGTATTAGGAGCACTGATTGGCGGCATTCCCGAATTAATTGAAAATGGCATCAACGGACACACATTTATCTCGAAACAAAAAGACGACTTGCAAGACAAGATTGAAATGATGTGGACGGCACGCTTCGACCGACCTGCTATTGCCGCTGAAGCCCAGTCAAGGTTTAACGCAGAGCAATACTACCAATCTCTATTATCCATCTATTCTAAAGAAACACCAATCCTCACAAAATCATGAAAGCCATGAACAACAAAGTCAGAAAATGGCTGTTCTGCACAGCTGCATTTCTCTTCTGTACATTACAGGTACCGGCTGCCGTATACGTTTCCTCATCAGAAGGAAATGACAGGAACAACGGGAAAAGTCCAGACAGGCCACTCCAAAGCCTGCAAACAGCATTGAACAAAGACAAAAACATCTACCTTAAGTGTGGTGACATCTTTTATGGAAGTATCAATATCAAAGGAAAGAAAATCCAAGCATATGGTTCTGGTCCACGGCCTGTCATCTGCGGATACAAGCGTATAGTCAAGCCCAAATGGAAGAAAGCCGGCAGAAATCTTTGGAAAATCAACCTGAAGGATGACAATTATTCTGGTGTCATTCTCCGCGGTTCATCAAAGCTTAACAATGTTGGTTGCATCCACGAATACGATAAAGACCTGGTTCATGGCAGAAAAGTAGAAAAAAAGTCAGAGTTAAAGAGGAACTGGGATATGTGGCAACCCCCTGTATATGACTCCAAAAACATTAAACCTGAATTATTCGATGAGCTTATTTTATACTTGAAAGGAAATCCAAATAAGATGAAACTAGAATTCTCTATTGGAACAACAGGTGTAAGTATAACTGAATCTTTCATCGACGGAATTGAAATCCGCGGATTCGGTTGTCATGGATTTGCAGCTCAGTCCAACACAACCATAACAAACTGTCGTATCGATGCGATAGGCGGAATGGCATTTTTTGGTGTTAGCAGATTCGTATGCCTTGGCAATGGAATAGAATTTTACGTAAGCCAAAAAGATGTTGATTATTGTCATGTCAGTGGCAATATCGTGACACGTTGTTACGATTGCGGCATGACCATTCAAGGTTCGGAGAGCAGCAAATGCACCGCCTCGAATATCCTGATTGAAAAGAACATACTGGCAGAGTGTTGTCAAGCATGGGAAGATTTCCTTAACAATGGCAGACAATACCAAAACTGCCGGTTCAGCAACAATGTAGCCGTCAACTGCGGCAACACTTCCGGATTCGGCTATCCCGACACGCGCTTCATGTTCTGCAATG
>CACXDY010000414.1 GCA_902766505.1 uncultured Prevotellaceae bacterium | reverse complement strand
TCCCCCTATGCCATTTTTATTGAGCTGATCGATGTTTTTTACGAGTGGAGCATCAACTGACCCACTCTTACCTTAGTACTTGTACCTTGCTCCACCTTTATGATACATGAAGCCGTTGTTGATTCTCAGGCGTCTGGCGAGAATGAGTTGCAAAAATGGAAAAATAAGTTTTTTTCGGCCGATTATGTTGGAATTGTCATCCAAAAATTCTATTTTTGCATGAATCATAAGAAGAAACACAAAAATGTCGCCAAAACTAATACTGATATGAAAAGAATAAAAACTATTTTAACCATCTTTATATTATTGATGTCTGCATTTTCAGACTGTCTCGCACAGGAAACGGGTGACGGCGATACGCTTTACGTCAATCCGAAGAGCAGCAATGAAGCAGCCAAGTACCTGTTGGACGATATAAACAAGATGACTTTCAGCAACAAGGGCATTCAGCTGTGGAGCACCAGCTGGCCGACGGAATATCCCTATGCCAGTGTTGAAAACCTCACGTTCAAAGATATAAAACAGACCTTCGACATGGGTGACGTGAACAACGACGGGGTTGTGAACGTTACAGACGTGATGGCGGTGGTGAACTCCATCCTTGGCAATAAGCAACCCTCATACCATGAGAAGTATGCAGACATGAACGGCGACGGCATTGTGGATGTTATTGATGCCATGGCCATCGTTAATGTAATCCTTTCCCCCAATAGGGTAAGAGGTTCTTTTGTTGCTCCTCGTGGCATTTTGTCTCAGGCGGCAAGGTCGCAAAATGAATCTGCACGGCAGTATCTCAACATTTACCAAGATGCAGTTGTCATTAAGCAAATTCCCACGACGGAAATCGACAGCATTGAGGTGTCGGAGACGGACCCCCGCTATGTCAGCATATGGCATGGTGGAAATAATATCCTCAAATACCAATATAATGAAATCGACAGCGTCACCATAACCAACCGGGGTGGATATCCCTTCTCCTATACCGGTATAGTCGGTTTCAATGACGACCTGTACAGGAAGGGGATCGGTATCCTCTCCACTTCGACGGCCAGTCAGTATAAGTCCTTCGTAAACAATCTGGTTCTCAGGGATGGCACTTTATTGTATTATGCTGTTGACAACGGTCTGGATATGCTTGACAATGCCAACATCGTGACGCCTCTGAAGAATGTCAGCCTCATCACCTTCACCGATGGCCTTGACCAAGGCTCGTTGATGATGACCGACCAATATGGCTCTTCTTACGAATACCTTGATGCCATGAGCAACAGAATATTGGGCACTTCTATCAGCGGTCTTCCTCTCAATGCCTTCTCCGTAGGCTTGCGTGGTAAAGACGTTACCAATGTGTCTTTGTTCAGGCAGAACATCGAACGTTTGGCATCCTCTCCCGGCAATGCATTCGAGGTGAGTAGCATCAACGATCTTCGTGAAAAGCTGAAAACCATTGCCGACCAAATCATCAGTGTGAGCAACAGACAGACAATCAGCCTCAAAATCCCCGGTATCGACAGCGGGACGTTGGTGCGCTTTACCTTCGATGGAAAATCGGCAGAGAACAGCCAATTATACATCGAGGGCACGTTCAACCTGTCAGACCGCTCGCTTCATAACGTATCATATCACGGCATAAAAGCTACAACGGGTTCCAATGTACAAGGTACGCAGAACGGTATTTTCGTCACCTACACCTTCACGGGTTTGCGTCTTGAGACGGGCAGCGGACTGGTTCCCTTTTCCTCTATACAGCATTACTACCGCTTGCCGTCCGATGCCTCGTGGCAGAAAAACTCTGAGTTCAATTCCGCCAACAACACCCAGACAAGCGTCTCCCATTCGGGGGCGGTCATATTCCTCCTCCTCGACTGCTCCAGCTCCCTCGGAAGCGATTTCAGCAAGATGAAGCAATACGCCAATGAGTTTGTCGATCTGATAGCCAACAACGCCGAGCCTTATAGCTTAGTGACACCCCAAAACGTCAATGCCCAAATGGATGAGAACGAATGGGCAGTCCATGTCAGCTGGGATGCGGTGAGGTATGCTCAAAGCTATAATGTTTATCGAAGCAGCAGTTCCAGCGGTACTTATCAGTTGGTAGCGGAGAACATCACCTCCACCGAATGGACAGATGAGAGTCCATTGAGCGGCTCTAACTATTACAGGGTTTCTGCCGTGTGTTATGGCAATGCAAGTTCCCAGAGTTCTTATGCATACGTCAATGTCAAACTTGATGCCCCCACGAACGTGACTGCTGTGATGGATGACAACGAATGGGCGGTTGATGTAAGTTGGGATGCTGTGGCACATGCCGAATACTACAGTGTATATCGTAGCAGTTCATCAAGTTCAGGTTTCTCCAAAGTAGCGGATAGTCTCACGGTTTCATCTTGGCGTGACAATAATCCCCTCAATGGAAATAATTATTACCGTATCTATGCTATGGGGCATGGATTAACCAGCAACGCAAGTAGCACTACTGATGTAATAATATTAGGGCTTTGTCCTGACGATAACCATCCGCACCTCATCGACCTTGGGCTCCCCTCCGGGACGAAATGGGCTTGCTGTAACGTGGGAGCTGACAAACCAGAAGCCTATGGCGGCTATTATGCATGGGGTGAGACTGAAGAGAAAGACGTCTACAATTGGTCCACCTACATCCATTGTGATGGCTCTTCCAGCAGCTGTCACGACCTTGGCAGCGACATCGCCGGAACGCAATACGATGTGGCCCATGTGAAATGGGGCGGTTCCTGGGTGATGCCGACGCTTGACCAAATTAAGGAATTGCTTAACAACTGCACTTCCGTATTGACAACGGAGAATGGCATCAAGGGTCGCAAGTTCACCGGCCCGAATGGTCGTTGCTTGTTTTTGCCAGCAGCGGGCCACCGTTTCTACTCTGACCTCTACTACGCCGGCTCGGGCGGCTACTATTGGTCATCCACGCAGTACCCCTCGAATGCGTACAGCGCCTACTACTTGGGCTTCTATTCGGGCTACAAGGAATGGAACTACGACTACCGCTGCAGCGGTCGGAGTGTCCGCCCGGTGGTCAGAAATTAATGCATCCTTTCCCCATGCGGAAGATGTTATTTTAAAACGCAAACCCAAACCCTTTTATGTGCAAGGGCTGTGGTGAGGCGCAGGCCTCCCAAGGCCTGCATAAAGCCCCACTGCTGCCCTTGCGCATAAAAGGGTGACAAACTAACCAAAACCATCTCAATCATGTCATTGACAAAAGAGATTATTGCCCATGAGGCATTATTAATGCAGGGTGGAGCGCCTACTTCAAATAATCAAGTTCCCTGAATCCAGGTAAATCGTCATACATATAGAGAGCATAGAAACAACATAGGGAGAAGCGGTCGCTTCCCCCTATGCCATTTTTATTGAGCTGATCGATGTTT
>CACXDY010000413.1 GCA_902766505.1 uncultured Prevotellaceae bacterium | reverse complement strand
TTGCCTTGCGCGACCATCATTCCATAGGCTTTGTTGAGACAGCCGAGTGCCTTTTCCGCATAGCCCAGTGCCGCATCATTATTGTCATTGATATTGCATTGGTACAGGGAGTCGATATAACTCTTGGCCTTGAGCAACAAATCATCTTTTTCAGCAGCCGCTATGGTTCCTACGGAAACGAACAAGGCCAAGAACATGGAAACGGTCCCCCTCACGGCACCTTTCGGCAATGAGAAGAAGAATCGGCTACCCTTGTCTTTCTCGCTTTCCACACCGATGTGGCAGACGTTGAACAGCGAACTGATTTTCTTGTATTTCTCTATGATGCCCTTACAATTCACCAATCCGAATCCATGACCGCTCTCCACTTGTTTGCCTTTCTCATTGGCGCCATCCATCCGGCCTTTATCCTGTGTGATGATTTTCTTTTCTACGCTGAAAGCATCCTGCACCTGTTGGGGTGTCATCCCGATACCGGTATCCTTGACAGAGATTTCCACGTAGTCGTCGTATTCATCAGCCTGAATGGTGACATTGCCCCCTTCTTGCGTGAATTTCCGGGCATTGTCGGCCAATGTGTTGATCATGAACAGCGTAAGCACCCTGTCGGCCTTTACCCATAACTGTGTGGGGAGGATGTCGAGATTGATATTTTTCAGTTGGAAGCCCGTTCTGCCGTGACCGACGATATCAAAAAGGGCTTGTATGGGAAAACTCTCGATATGCAGGCTCAATTCGCCCTTTCTCAGTTGAATCCACTGTGTGAGGATTTCATTGTACTCCATAATCCTCTCGGTCAGTTCGGTCAGGTAATCATATCTTTCCTTTCTGGTCGTTTCATCTTCCTCCGCATTAGAGAGTTTGTTGATTTCATGAAGGATTCTGTCGATGTAAGGCATGACCATATTGGCGAGAGACACCTTGGTCCTCTGCTCCAGATAAAGCCGTTTGCTGTTGTCGATATGGAGATTGCTGACGGCCATGTTTTCCATGGTCTCATCATATTTTTCCTCCAACTGAGCCACATGCTGCTCATTATCCTTTTTCCACTCCTCCAGGGGCAGGAGAAGTTTGTCGACAGAATTGCGTTTGGCATCCCTTCTTCTGAGGTATTGGAAGAAAAACAGCATGGCAAAAGCCAATCCCATGAGGGCCACGATGGCCGTTATCATGCCGTTGAGCAGTTTGACCGATTTGTTCAGTTGTTCAGCCCTGGACTCAAGGTAAAGGTCCTGGCGGGTCTTGTCCTGTGTGTCAAGATATAGATTCCTGTTCAGGTGCGAATTTTCCTTATCATTGATGCCGGCATAGGCCACGCTCAACTGCTCCCTGATAGAGGCCACCAGGTCGGGTGCTCTGAAAATGGCGGAGTCATTGGCCAGCGCATCATTCAGACAACCAAGTGCAGCCTCATCGTCGCCAATATACCAATAGCATTGCGCCAGTGTACGGTAAGAGCCTGCCGTCTGATACACATCCCCATATTTGATGAACAAGTCCAACGACCGCTGTGCCAGATTTCCCGCCAGCAAACTGTCGGGCATATTCTCTACATTGATATATTTCAGTGCGTTGTAATTGTCATCTATGAGAAGCTGACCGAGGACCGGCACCTGCAAGTGCTCACTCATGGCTTGCATGGAGTTGGCGACCCAGAAGATATAAGAAGCCTCTTCAGCGATGTTGTAACATCTTATCAGGCATTCCATCTCCTCCTGATTGATTTCCTCTTGTGTCCCTTCGATAATCACGCCGCCGGCACCCACATTATATAAGTAATTCAGCAGTTGCGCGGTATCCTTAAGGACCTCGCCGTAGGGGTCAATCTCCAGCAACGCTTCGGCCGATTGCTGATCCAATCCCACATAATAATAATAGGTAGAAGTGACGATGTTCAGTTCCGACCGTGCGTAAATCATTCTTTTAAGCAGATGGCTGTCCAGCGAACTTTCCTCCTCCTGTATTCGCTTCATCCTTCTGAGGGCGCTCTCCCTGAAAGTGTAGAAATCTTTGTTTTTGGACTGTCTCTGGCAAAGCCTCATCTGCTGGATATCCATGACCAGAAGTTCAACCTGATTGTCGGTGATATGCAGGATGGAATCCAATTGCCGCTCCGCCAGGTCATACTGCATTTTCGCTATGCTGACGAAGGCTTTATTGTTATAGGCCTCTGCCCTACCCCCATCATATCTGCCGGCCAAATCCAAAGCCTTGTCAGCATAGTAGAGTGTGGAATCGAGGTTCCTATAATGGAAATCATAGGCCATATCGTTGAACTTATCGGTCATCTCCTTGTTGACAGGGGTACACGACAGGAGGTGCATGGTCATCCATGCACAGGCAGTCCATACCAGGAGAGAGAAAAAGCCACGATATCGCATGAGAGTGAATAGTTGATGAAATTGGCACCGCCAGACAGGTCCGACGGTGCCATTAAATATTGTTACGGGATTATCCTCTGGCCTTGGCCACGTATCCCAATGCTTCGATGCACTTGTCGGTGACAGCCTGCCAGTTGCCTGCAGCCACGACATCTTTCGGGAAGAGTTTGGAACCCATACCTACGCAGAAGACTCCAGCCTTGAACCATCCTTTGAGGTTCTCCTCTTCGGGAGCGACGCCACCGGTCACCATGATTTTCGACCAGGGCATGGGAGCCTTGAGGCCCTTGACCATGTTGGGACCCACGACATCACCCGGGAATACCTTGGTCAAGTCGCAGCCAAGTTCCTGAGCCTTGCCGATTTCGCTGACGGTCATACATCCCGGGCAATAGGGCACCAACCTGCGGTTGCAGACAGGGGCGATGTCTGGATTGAAGAGAGGACCCACCACGAAATTGGCACCGAGTTGGATATAGAGAGCCGCTGTAGGAGCATCGACCACCGAGCCAATACCCAAAGCGAGTTCAGGACAAGCCTTGTCGGCCCATTTCACCAATTCTCCGAATACTTCGTGAGCGAAGTCGCCGCGGTTGGTGAACTCAAAAGCCCTCACGCCGCCGTCATAGCAAGCCTTCACCACATTCTTGCAAATCTCGAGGTCCTTATGGTAGAAAACGGGCACCATACCGGTATCCCCGATTTTGCGCAACACGTCAATTTTATCAAATTTTGCCATGATATCTGTTTTTATTTGAATCGAAGTTATTATCTCTGAACACGTCCTGAAGCATCACCGCCAGCCAGGTTTTCCACTTCCTCCTTGGAAACGACATTGAAGTCGCCGGGGATGGTGTGTTTCAAGGCAGAAGCAGCCACAGCAAACTCAAGGGCCTTGCCCTGGTCATCGGGATAAGTCAGGAGTCCGTGAATCAAGCCACCAGAGAAGGAATCACCGCCACCCACGCGGTCGATGATGGGATTGATGTCATAGCGCTTGCTCTGATAGAATTCCTTTCCGTTGTAAATCAAGGCCTTCCAGCCATTGTGAGAGGCAGAGAATGACTCGCGGAGCGTGCTGACCACATATTTGAATCCGAATGTCTCCATCATGCCCTTGAAGATACCATAGTATCCCTCTGCATCGGTCTTGCCGCCTTCGACATCAGCCTCAGGTTTGAAACCAAGACACAACTGGGCGTCCTCTTCGTTGCCAATACATACATCGACATACTTCATGAGCGGTTTCATGATGCTCTGTGCTTTCTCTGAAGTCCACAGTTTCTTTCTGAAATTGAGGTCCACACTCACGGTTACCCCATGTCTCTTGGCAGCCTCGCAGGCGAGTTTGGTGAGCAAAGCAGCCTTATCGCTGATGGCAGGTGTGATGCCACTCCAATGGAACCACTGGGCACCCTCCATGATTTTGTCGAAATCGAAATCCTCGGGGTCAGCCTCGGCGATGGCACTGCCAGCCCTATCATAAATCACCTTCGACGGTCTCATGGATGCTCCTGTCTCCAGGAAATAGATACCCACTCTATCACCGCCTCTGGCGATAAAATCAGTTTTTACACCATATCTGCGCAAAGCATTGACGGCACACTGTCCTATCTCATGCTTGGGAAGTTTAGTCACGAAATAAGCCTCGTGTCCATAATTTGCAGCACTGACAGCCACGTTGGCCTCTCCACCACCATATACGACATCGAAGTAGTCGCTTTGGACGAATCTTTTCTGTCCAGGTGATGACAAACGCAGCATGATTTCTCCCAATGTAATAACTTTAGCCATTTTTTGATAATTTGATGTTTATAGATTAATTGATGTTTGTCTTTTCATCCATGATGTCATGGTTGATTGTTTTCTTCTGTCTTGGTGCCCTTGAAAGCCTCCATGGTGGCAGACGACGCGGAAGAGATGTCTTTTCTCATGAGCACGTTTTTGATGGTGGTGAAGATGACTTTCATGTCGGTAGCGAAGGAGACATGGTCGACATACCACACATCGAGTTTGAATTTGTCTTCCCAGGAGATGGCGTTTCTCCCATGACACTGTGCCCATCCTGAAATGCCGGGTCTCACCTCATGTCTACGGGCCTGTTCCTCGTTATACAGTTCGAGGTATCTTACCAGAAGTGGTCTTGGACCAATCAACGACATATCGCCCTTCACCACATTGATGAGTTGAGGCAGTTCGTCTATGCTGGTCGACCGTATGAATTTTCCTATTTTGGTCAGTCTCACCTCATCAGGCAACAGTTTACCCGTCTCATCCCGTTTGTCGTTCATTGTCTTGAATTTGATGATGGTAAAGAGTTTTGCATCCTTTCCCGGTCTCTCCTGAAGGAAGAAGGCGCCCGATTTCCCGTTTGCAATAGCCAGCAACAGCCACGCCACCAACAAGACGGGGGAGATGATGATAAGAGCGACGAGTGCTACGACAAAGTCAAGCACCCTTTTGATATAATCCTTGTAAATTCCTTTTTTTCTTGCTGCCATCAGTTGTAAAAAGAGCGAAAATCCTCTATGCGTGATTTCTTTGCAAAATTACTCAAATTTATCCTAAATTCACGATAAATTTGATTTTTTTCTTGTGATGTTTGGCTAATAAGAGTCACGGGCAGTCAATTTGTTAAGTTTGACTGCCCGTGATATCGTTTTCATTTATTGAAAAATACCCTTTGTACGCCGTGATAATCCACCTTTCCTTTCTTTTCGAGGAATTTGATGATGACGTCAGCCGTTTTCAAGCCGGTATTGCGCCCCTCGTCCTTTCTCGGAGAGTCGCAGATGGCAGCAACGAAGTCATTGGTCACCACTTTGTAAGTTTTTTTCAGATTGAATTTCTTACCATCCTCTGTCAGCAACTTCAGGGATTTGACCTTAGTGGAGTCAGCGGGGTCGAGAGTCACCTGGCATACCAAACCGCCGACAAAGGGGAACCATCCTGAATCGTTATGATAGCACGACAACAACAGTTGCCGGAGTTCCTCACCGGTGAGATTCATCTCCACGCAATTATTGCCGAATGGGTCGAGCGTCAGCACATCGTTCACGGTGATGGGGCCTGCCTTTTTCTCGCCATACCTTACTCCGCCGAGATTTTGGACTGCGACATCGGCGCCCAGTTCGCTAATCCAGGCGTCACACATCAAGCATCCCATTTGTTCTTGGGTAGTGACATCATTTTCGAGCACAGCCAACTGCCTTTTGAATTCCGGGTTGCCATTGAAGAAATCCACGATATTCTGTGCCACAGGATTTTTGCTCTTCCTTGTACTGACATCGATGGTTTCCGCTTTTTTGGAAACCACCTTCCCGTCTACCACCTTGATGGTCGTATAGGTCGCCCGTTTTAGTTTGTTCACGTTTTGCGTGATGAGCACACCGTTGTGCATTTCACCTCCTTCGAGTTGCGTATGTGTATGACCACCGAGTATCACATCAAAGAAGGGGAATTTGTCAGCCATTTTCACATCATCTTCATACCCGAGATGCGAGAGAAGGATGAAGACGTCCACCTTATCCCTCAGCCATTGATATTCTTTGATGGTTTCCTCGGGCTGGGTGAATGTCATCCCCTTCATCAGGTCGGGATGTGCGTCAGGATATCCCGAAGTACCCAGTTCCACTACTCCAAGAACACCCACCTTCACTCCTTCCACCTCGTAGATGACATAAGGAACAGGATGGATATTCAACTCAGGGTCTGCTTTGAAATTGGCACAGATATGCGGGAAATTGCAATCGGCGAGCACTCGTCTCAACCCATCCGGACGGTTGTCGAATTCATGGTTTCCAAAGGCGGAGCCATCGAATCCGATGAAATTCATCAGCGACACCATGGGATAAGTAGTTCTCGAATACATGTCATTGACAGGATTGCCTGTCCTGTTGTCGCCAGCCGAGAACACCAATGTCTGATTGTCAATCGTTCTCAAACTGTCGACGACATCGGAAAGCATCGGCATATTATCGATAGCGGCATGCATGTCATTTGTCGACACGATGTGAATGTCCCTGGTCTGTGCGAGGCTGCCCAATGAGAACATAAAGGCAGCCCCTAAAGCCACTAAGCACTTTTTTTTCATCATTCTTTTATTAAATAGGATATCTCTGAACCCTCATTGAGTGTGGCGTCCAAATCTATCTCATGTCCCCATTTGTCGTAAGTCTCGACCGTATCCAGCAAATTTCTGTCCCGGCCTTCACGGGTGAAGACCCTGAGCAAAGCATCTTTCACGGTTGCTCCCCGAAACAAACGGTACTTCTTGTTATTTACTGTTATTGTCATGATTTGAAAACTATCACATGAAAAGTAAGCATCACGGGCAGATGGTCAAATCAGCACGACCGTAGCGCTTCTGGCAGCCTGGGCACCCATGACGAGCACCTGTGCGATATCGGCTGTCTTAGACGGTCCGCTGATAAATGTCCCATAACCATAATCGTTGAATTCGATGCGCTTGTAAGCATCATGCATATTGTTGACAATCTCCTTTTTGTCGAGGAGGATGACAAGATTCTCAGAGATGAAACAAACGGCTTTCTCGACCATTGTCTGTGGAATCCATACGCAGGCATTCTCAGCCACGCCGAACACCCCTTTTACCACTCCCACATCGGTGCCGTTGAGGGCTTGTGGTGAGCCGATGGTATCAGGATTTCGGGTGGCGATGGTGATTTCAGGCAGATTGCTGGCAATCTCCTTAGCATCGGGATACAATTCACGGATGACCTCATTGATGTCCTTCCCTTTTTCGAGTTCAATCACTTTTCCACCCACCGCTTCGGTCATGGAGATGAATTGCACGAGAGGGTCAGGATATTTGATGCCTTTTATATCATCGAGTTCAGGCATATCAAACTTTTGCTTGATATTATTTCTGAACTTTCTCAAGATATCTTCTTTATTGCTCATATTATTCGGTGATTAGCGTTATTTTACCTTTCCTTTTCTCCACAGTTCCTGGAATGAATTCCGCGGGAACTTCATCATTCTATGTCCATCCGCCCATGGGTTGAGTCCACATTCTATCATGAATCTTGGCACCCAATTGGCCATAGGAGCGAATTTCATCGCCGTATTGTATACGCCGCTGCTTCCGAAGAGCACCTTCATGCCTTGGCACATGCGCTTCTTTTCTGTATTGGCCGTGCCGTAGTCATCGAGTTTCTGGCGCCACTTGTAGATTTGGTCGCCGAGGTCGATTTTCACGGGACAAACCGTCTGGCAACTGAGGCACAACGTACATGCCGAGACATTTCCGCTGTGCTTTTTCTTGTCGCGCAGCATACCGAGGTTGATACCCACAGGTCCCGGGATGAAATAAGAATACGAATAGCCGCCGCTCCTCCTGTAGACGGGGCAAGTGTTCATGCAGGAGCCGCAACGTATACACTTCAGCGTTTCCCAGTGGTCGGGGTCGGCCACCCATTCGCTTCTTCCGTTGTCGACGAGAATGATGTGCATTTGCTGGGCTGTCGGCCTTGCCTTTCTGAAATGGCTGGTGAACGTGGTCGTCGGCTGTCCTGTTCCTGCTCTGCAGAGCATACGCTGGAAAACAGCGAGACAGTCATAGTTGGGGATGATTTTCTCCAGGCCGATGGCAGCGATATGCAGTTTTGGGCATGAGGTACTCATATCCGCATTTCCCTCATTGGTACATACCACGATATCGCCCGTGGCAGCCACGCCGAAGTTGCCGCCTGTCATGCCAGCATCGGCAGTCAGGAACTCATTGCGCAGGCTCAGTCTGGCCATATATGTAAGGTATGTTGGGTCATGGTTGCCTGGCTCTGTCCCCAGTTTCTCCTCGAAGAGTTCGCCCACATCATCGTGGTTGAGGTGAATGGCAGGCATCACGATATGGCTTGGGGCCTGCCCCTTGAGTTGGATGATGCGCTCACCCAAATCCGTTTCCACCACCTCGATGCCATTTTTCTCAAGGAAAGGATTCATCCCGCATTCCTCGGTGAGCATACTCTTGCTCTTTACGATTTTCTTCACATCATGTTCGCGGAGAATCTCCAATACGATTTTGTTGAATTCCTCTGCATCTTTTGCCCAGTGCACGATGCACCCGTTTTTCTCCGCATTGGTAGAGAACTGCTCCAGATACTCGTCCAGATGCGATATGGTGTGCTTTTTAATGGCGGAGGCTTTCTCTCTCAACTGTTCCCATTCCTCCAGTCCCATGGCCATATTGTCACGTTTCGACCTGACCGACCAGAATGTGGCATCATGCCAGCTGGCATATTTTTGGTTCTTCAGGAATTCCTTTGCTGCTTTAGAATGTTGTGTGCTCATAGTCCTGCTGCTAAAATTTCTACTGCATGAATAAACTTAATTTCCATATTGCGCTTCTGCGCTACGCCAGCCATGTGCATAAGACAAGAGCAGTCGGGCCCTGTCACGAATTCCGCACCAGTATCGATATGCCTTTTCACCTTGTCGGCACCCATCTGAGCAGAGATGGCAGTTTCCTCGATGGAGAACATTCCACCGAATCCACAACACTCATCCTTTCTCTCGGGTTCCACCACGGTGATGCCCTTTTTCAATTCAAGCAAGTCTCTGATTTTATTGAACTCACCCACATGCATCTCGGAAGGAGAACTCAGTCCCAGTTCTCTCACTCCGTGGCAGGAATTGTGAAGGCTCACCTTATGGGGAAATTCACCGGGTAGTTCCTTCACTTTCACCACGTCGTGCAGGAAAGCGATGACATCGATGGCCTTCTCTGCTGTCACGCATTTTTTCTTTCCCTCCAACAAACGTGGATAGTTGATTTTCACGAATGCCGTACAACTGACAGACGGAGCGACAACATAGTCGAACTCCTTGAATTTGTCTTCAAATTTCTCTGCCAGAGGAACGGCCATTTTCTCAAAGCCGGCATTCGCCATCGGCTGTCCGCAACACGTTTGGTTGAGCGGATAGGTCACGTCCAGTCCGAGATGCTTCAGCAGCTTATATGTAGCGACACCGACCTGCGGGTATACGGCGTCGACATAACAAGGAATAAACAATCCGATTTTCATGTATTATAAGTGTTAAAAGGATAAAGTATTCTTCATTTTCACATTAGACTTTGCAAATATAGGAAATTATTCGTATTGTTCAAGTGAAAAAGCTTTATTTTTTGTTGCCGCGACTTTAAATCCAGTAGTTTTTTGTAATTTTGCACCATGACAAAAGGAAGAATCATCCGTTTTTTACTGGCTCTGTTATGCATTCCCCTCATAGGTTATGGAGCCCCCCTTTCCCCAGAGCCCTCCACCGACTCGCTGGAAATCAGTTTTCTGACATGTTCGCCGCACCAAGAAGTCTACAGCCTTTACGGCCACACCGCCCTCCGTGTGCAGGACCAGAGGACTGGTCAGGATATTGTGGTGAACTACGGCATGTTCAGTTTCAACCAGCCCTATTTCATTCTGCGGTTTGTTTTCGGTTTGACAGATTACAGGATGGGTGTCACGGATTTTGCCTCTTTCTGCCGCGAATACCAATATTATGGCAGCAGTGTGACCCAACAGGACCTTGACCTGACGGCAGAGGAGAAGAACCGTATCATGGCGGCACTGGCGGAGAATGCCCGTCCGGAGAATGTCACCTACCGCTACAACTTTTTCTACGACAATTGCACGACGCGGGCCCGCGACATGATATTGAGTCATTTAGACGGCCGGTTGTCCTATACCAACGCAGAGGATAGTGCCACCACCTTCCGCAAGATGGTCCACAGTTGCAACGAGGAGCATCCCTGGGCCCGTTTTGGCAATGACATGCTGTTGGGTTTTCAAGCCGACCTCGCAGCGTCACGCAACGACCGCCAGTTCTTACCCATCAATACCTGCACAGACCTGAGCCATGCCGTCGTCACCACTTCCGACGGACAATCCCGCCGTCTGGTAAAACATGAATTTACCATAGTGGAGGGAGGAGTTCAAGTAGTGGAAAGCGAGTTTCCCCTCCGTCCACTGACATGCAGCATCCTCCTGCTAGCATTGTGTCTCGTTATCCTGTTGTGGGAATATTGGCGGCGCCGGGTGGCATGGGGCTACGATGCTCTGTTGCTGACCCTCTCCGGCATTGCCGGCATCGTTTTGACGTTGATGCTGTTTTCTGAGCATCCCACAGTCAGGTTCAACCTGCAGTTGCTGTTGCTCAATCCCCTACCCTTGCTGTTGGTGTATCCCGTGGTCCGCCGTGAGTCACGCAGGAAGCCGCACTGGTGGTGGACAGTGGGTATTTGTCTGATTCTCCTGTTTTTTGCCGGCAACATTTTCCAAGATTATGCAGAGGGCATGAACATTTTGGCATTATCTTTGCTGTCAAGATATGTAAGTCGTCGTTTCATTTTTCGCAGAGCCTTGGAAAGAGGCAAATCATAAAAAACCAAAATGAAATGGAAAAATGAGGAATTACGGAATAAAATGCGTAATTTTGCACGATTAATTGAATATCAACCAAAACGAAAATAGAGTTAAAATGGGTTTTATCAACGTTTTACAGTCAGTGTTTGGAAATAAATCCACCCGCGACATGAAGCAGATACAGCCAATCGTTGAGACGATTAAGGCTGCTTATCCCGAAATTGCCGCGCTGGACAACGATGCCTTGCGTGCCCGCACTGCAGAAATTCGTCAGTTCGTAAGAGACTCCGCCAAGGAGGAGCGTGCGAAAGTCGATGAATTAAAGTCGAAAATCGAGGACACCCCGATAGACGAGCGCAAGGTGATTTTTGACCAGATTGACAAGATAGAGAAAGACATCCTGGAAATCTACGAGAAGGCACTGACAGAAGTACTCCCTGTAGCGTTCAGCATAGTCAAGGATACCGCCCGCCGCTTCACGGAAAATGAGGAGGTGGTGGTCACTGCCAATGATTTTGACCGCGAGTTGGCCGCCACGAAAGATTTCGTCCGTATAGAAGGCGACAAGGCCATCTACTCCAATCACTGGATGGCTGGCGGCAACGACACGAAGTGGGACATGATCCACTACGATGTGCAGTTGTTTGGTGGTGTGGTTCTCCATCAAGGCAAAATTGCAGAGATGGCAACCGGTGAGGGAAAGACCCTTGTCGCCACCCTTCCGGTATTCCTGAATGCCCTGACGGGCAATGGTGTGCATGTGGTGACGGTCAACGACTATCTGGCCAAGCGTGACTCCGAGTGGATGGGTCCACTCTATGAGTTCAATGGTCTGTCGGTCGACTGTATCGACAAGCACCGTCCCAACTCCCCCGAGCGCAGGAAGGCCTACCAGGCCGACATCACGTTTGGAACCAACAACGAGTTTGGTTTCGACTATCTGCGTGACAACATGGCCATCTCA
>CACXDY010000412.1 GCA_902766505.1 uncultured Prevotellaceae bacterium | reverse complement strand
GAAACTTGCTGACTTCAACGACAAGGACAAACTGTTTGAGCAGATTGCAAACGTGGAGCGTCCTAAAGAGTTCGGTTGTGAACACGGTAGAGGACTCGACCTCATCCGCTGGGGATTCTTCTATGACAATGGCCGTCTCACTCAGCTGAAACAACATGGTACCTTCCGCCGTACTACTGACCGTAGCAGAGTGAAGGAGAACGTCAACTACTCCGAAGTGGGTATTGATCCTGAGTTGAAAAGCTCATACGACTCCTACGAGAAAGGTCATGAGTTCCTTCCCATTTTCCAGGGTACTCTGAACGACAATCCTAACCTGAAAGGCAACTCCGCTAATGAGGGTACTGACAACTCTACCTATTTCTTCGAGAAAGGCTGGACAGTACACCCTGTTGTGAATTTGTAAAAACAAACCAAGATTAAAGACTCAAATTATGAAATATTTTAATTCTTTAGCTTCCATGTTCTGCGTAGCTCTCATGGGTATGTCTGTCCTGACGAGCTGCGAGGGAGGCGACTTGTACAACATATTGGCTCCCGACTGGTTGTCTTCAAGAGCCGATTCTATTGCCAACGCAAAAGGTTCGGGCCAGGAAGAGGAGTTGGAAGGCATGATGGAGGATGTCTATACAATCGGAGCTGTCGACTTTTCTACAGGATGGTGGAATCAGTTCAGTAAGTATTATCAGATTCCTGAGGGGGCAGTGTGGAATGCACAGTTCAATTTGAACATCAACCCCAATGCTTCGAATACATATAAGAATTTCGCTCTCATTATCACAAATGATGTGGACAGAGGTGGAGATGGATATGCTGAGTACGGCGCCATCCGTTTTGACAACCAACCCAGCGGTAACTCTGAGTGGGGCGATTATATCGATCGCAGCTTGGTGGAGAGTACGCTCACGTTCTCTACCGACACCGATACGGGCGTTGATAAGCTCGGTGGCAAGGTGACGCTGACAATTGACCGCTCAGCGGGTGGTTTGTTGGTGAAAATTACCAATGGTACTGTGACGAAGACTTATAAACAGACTTCACCACTCGTCAATCTCAATGCCGACCCGTCTAACAACACGATTCGTGCTTTCATCGTTCCTGAAGGATCTTACATCAACTTCCTTTCTACCAACATCGAGCCAATCGGTGGATGCACCTCTGCAGAGGACAAGCAGCCTTTGTCTATGACGCTCTCGGGTGTGCCAAGTGAGGTGCTGGTTGGTACAGAAATGGCTGAGGCAATGGCTAATGTGACTGCTCTCGTCACTTTCGAACAGGGTGTCACCAAGACCGTGAAGGCTTCTGAACTCATTTTCAGGGCTATCCCTAATTATGAGGAACTGGGACAGAAAACGCTCATCGTCCTCTACAACAAGACGTTCAAGGGCGTCAATTGTGATGAGCCTATTGTTGCCACTAAGACTTTCAGCGTGGTGAAAGAACTCTCCGCATTCACTGAGACCGTGGTGGTGCCCAATCCAACAATTTTGGGAGCTACTGACAATACTTCTGGATGGTGGAGTGCACACACCGACAATATCAAGGTGGAACCGAAGGAGACCAAAGTGGTCAACTTCACCAACTACACCACGGGAGAAAACAACTGGAATAACTTCGTTATCGTTCTTAACAAAGCTAATTTGGCTGAGTATGCCGTAGTCCGTGCCGACAACTACGGATGGGGTGATGGTTATGCAGCATGCACTGCTATCGGTGGACCTGATGATTGGGATGCTTGGCGTGCAGCCATGAATGGTGCCAAGGTGACCGCTTATATTACCAATAATGGTGATGGTACAGCCGACGTGAAGGCTGTCATGCAAGGTACCGACGGTGTGGAATATGTGCAAGAGTACAAGGGTATCAACACCGTTGACCCCGACGACTTCTATTTCCGGTTCACTGTTGATGGATGCCATATGGTATTTGATACAGAACTGGGCTCTCCCGACTGTTCTACACCATGGTGGAGCGCATTCACTCATAACGTGAAGGTGAAACCGCATCAGATCTGTACTATCAACTTCACTAACTACACCTCGGGTGCCAACAACTGGAACAACTTCGTTGTAATTCTCAACGCAGCTGACTTGAGAGAGTATGCAGTGGTACGTGCCGACAACTATGGTTGGGGTGATGGCTACGGAGCTTGCACACCAAGTGGTGGACAGGCTGACTGGGGCGCATGGCTCAGTGCCATGAATGGCGCCAAGGTGAAGCTGCAAGTCGTCAATAATGGCGATGGCACGGCTGATGTGAAGGCTGTCATGCATGGAACAGACGGTGTTGACTATGTCCAGGATTATATTGGCATCAATATGGTCGATCCTGATAACTTCTACTTCCGTCTCACTGTCGATGGAAGCTATCTCAAATTCTATTAAAATTCCAAGAGTGTAATTTATTGCCTGCGGACTTCATTGGACGCAGGCAATATTTAGCTTAATTTTGATGATGAGAAATTCGACTAAACTATTCTTTCTTTTTGCTGTAGGGTTGTTGGTGGCAGCTTGCGGCGGCGATGAGAAAATTGATGATGGAGGAGGCGGAGGAGGAACGACCAATACCGCGTCTGTAACAAGACCTGAGGTCTCTTCCATTACCACCACATCGGCTGTTATCTCGGCTACGGCCATTGGTTCTGGCATTCAGAGCCGTGGCGTTTGCTATGGCACAACTGCTAATCCAACCATCAACGACAGCAAAGTTACCGCTACTGACAATAATATTAGTGTGGCGCTCTCTGGCCTCACATCCGGCACAACCTATCATGTGCGTGCCTATGCCCAGACTTCTACTTCCTGCGTCTACTCCACTGATGTCACCTTTACTACCGTCAAGGAAGAGCAGGTCACGTGGACGGCTCCAACTTATCTCGATGATTATCGCAACATCTCAGGGTGGGAGAACCGCGCAAGATGGAATCTTTCAAATGTGCACGACCCCTCCGTGATGAAAGCCGATGACGGATACTTCTATATGTATTGCACGGATGCTGGATTCGGAAATCCTCAGAACGGACACGGACATTTCCATTGCCGCCGCTCTACCAATCTCGTCGATTGGGAGTATCTTGGAGCCACCATGCCTAACTTGCCTTCTTGGGTCAGTGTCAAACTCAATGAGATTCGTGCACAAATGGGTCTCGGCCCCAGCACAACAAACTTCAGCAATTGTGGCTATTGGGCGCCTTGCGTAAGAAAAGTCAGGGAGGGCCTCTACCGCATGTATTATGTCATCACGATTGACGGCACGATTGATGGTCCCAACTCTTGGGGTGAACGGGCTTTCATTGGATTAATGGAAACTTCCAATCCCGCCGATGTAAGCAGCTGGGTGGACAAAGGATATGTCATCACCAACTACTCCGACCGGGAACTCAATTACAAGGTTAGCCCCACGGCGTGGGAACAATGCTATTTCAAGTACAATGCCATCGACCCCAGCTATATCATCACGCCTACAGGCGAGCACTGGCTCGTCTATGGCTCATGGCATAGTGGATTCCCTATCGTGCAACTGAATCCTGAAACAGGAAAACCCATTGTAGACCCACTACCCAATCCTTGGGGAACAGCTAACGAGAGTGCTTATGGAAAGCGCATCTATACTCGCAACGCTTCCTCGCGATGGCAAGGGTCTGAGGCGCCGGAGGTCATCTACCGTAACGGATATTATTACCTCTTCTTGGCTTACGATGCTCTCGATGTACCCTACAACACACGTGTGGTAAGGGCTACCAAGGTCGATGGACCATATTATAGCATCACGGGAGCCGAGGTGACCAGGGGTGGCGATGCATACCCCATCCTTACCCATCCTTATAAATTCGCCAATAATACAGGTTGGGTGGGTATATCCCACTGCGCCGTATTCGACGACGGCAATGGCAACTGGTATTATGCCTCACAAGGAAGATTCCCTGTAAACTCTACATCTCAGCCCAATTGGGCTCCCAATGCCATCATGCTCGGACATGTTCGCTCCATCCTTTGGACGAAAGATGGATGGCCCGTGGTAATGCCCGAACGCTATGCTGCTGTTCCACAGACGGCCATCACAGAGAATGACCTCGTGGGCAAATGGGAACATATCGACTTGTCTTATAAATATGGTGAACAAAGGACTTCTGTAGAGATGACCCTGTCGGCCGACCATAACGTCTCGGGTGGCATTTGGAATGGGAAGACTTGGTCTTTCGATGCGTCTACCAATACACTCACCATCAATGGCGTGGAACTGTTGCTGAAACGTGAGTGCGACTGGGAGGCCAATCCTCGAAAAGCCACCATCGTCTATGCAGGCTTCGCCACCAATGGACGAACCACCTATTGGGGCAAAAAAACATCTAACTGATAATTCCACATACGTTTGTATCAAGCAGGGGGCGTGCCAAAAGTGTTTGGCATCCCCCTCTTTTCTTAAGAATGCATGTGATATAAGCCGGAGTTCAGACAAACTATAAATTACCCTCCCATTCGTAAGCGAAGGGGAGGGGTGAAACAATCAGT
>CACXDY010000411.1 GCA_902766505.1 uncultured Prevotellaceae bacterium | reverse complement strand
CCTGCTTCGAAAGCTTTCTGCAAGTCCTGCTCCCAGTGCTCGTCGCGCCATTGTCGCTTGGCTTCTTCCGAGAAACTGGCCAGTTCGAAACGGTCATAGTTCTTCACCTGATAGGTGTTGTAGGTTTTCTTCATGTTCTATCCATTTTTTGATTTGCCGTTTCTCTATATGTATTGTCTTGCTTTTTCTTGAATTTGTCTTTCAGCCGTTTGTAACCCTCGACACCTAATATCGTCAGACCGCCATACTGACAGGTCTTCGCCAGGCCAAAGAGGATGGTCCACAGAATGCATTCCGTTTCAATTCATTTTCCATACGTTCTTTGGTCATATTTGTTGGAAATTCCGATTTGTCTAATTGGTTGAAATATGGGTGGCACTTTTTGGGAAAAATCGCAGCGGTGGGGTCATTCTGTGGTTAGATAACCGATATGCAGATTTCCCTTGTTGAGCAATTGTCTCAAATGCGCCTTGAGTGAGGCGGGCGTCACTTGCTTAATGTATGAGGTGTCGCCCTCTTTGACGACGAGACCATTGAGTTCGCGGGCGAGGTAGTCGGACCCGAGGCTGAAGTCGTTGTCTTTGAAATTGTCCTTCTGCTTCTCCCGTTCCGTGATATAGTTGTCGATGAGTTGCTGGGTGATGAGGTTGCCTTCAGCCATATCCTTGACAAGTTGGACGACATCCTTGGCGATGCGCTCGCGCTGCTTGGGGTCGCAGGTGTAGGCGATGGTGCATTTCATGCGGGAAAAGGGCAGCAAATCATCCTGAACGGTGCATTGGGGAGTGTAAACATCGCTATGCTGGATGCGCAAGGTGTTGAGCAGGAGGCTGTTCATGACACTCGCCAACACCTGGTTGTGGGCATGTGTCTGCTGCGTGTATTGGAAGCCTTTCTCCCAGGTGTAGAACATGAAGGTTGCACAATAGGGCGTGGCGTTTTCTATCTTCTCGACAATGGTGGTGTTGGTGGTCTTGAAGTGGTCGGCTTCCCACGTCTTGCGCTTCACGGGTTCCGGTTTCGCAGGGAGGGAGCCGATGTATTTGAGCAGAAGCGGTTTCAGGGTGTCGGCATCTACTTCGCCTTGGACCAAAAGCACCGAGCCATTGAAATTGGAATAATAATCCTTCATCAATTCCTTGAACCGTGCTACCGTATAATGCCCGGCTTCTTCTGTGGTTGGTGCCATGAAGCGTTTGGTAGAGGCTGCCGGCAATGTCTGCACTTTGAGTTGTGACTGCATGATGGGATTATTGGCTACCATCGCTGTGGCCTGAATGTTGCTGATGCGCTCGGCGGCTTCCACGGTGTCCACTTCTTCCGTTGTCAAGGTGGCATAAATCGTCTTCAGCTGCTGTTCTATATTGTTCCAATGCTCAGCACGGTCCGCTGCTTGGTAGCTTAAAGGCAAGTCGAGGATATCGTCATAAGGATTTGTCTGGATCCAATTACTGCCGCCTACGTATTCGAAATGTCTTCTGCATGATGAAAGCATGCTTTGATAGAATATCTCGTTGTCTGGAAGTGCCGAGTAGCCCATCGGGCGGTCAAACATCATTTTGAGGGAGTTGTCCTTGGTCTTCTTTTTCCAAAGCACTACTTTTACACCATTGGACAAACACAATTCGGTGATACTGTCGTTGCGGACGTTTGTTTTCAAGAGAGTGCCTGGTGTTGGATTGATGTCGAGGTCCTTGACATGGAGCTTCTCCAATTTCTTCCCTTTTTCTTCAACCACTCCCGCCAGTTCCTCGTCTTTCATGTTCTTCACCCGATGGATGATTTCCAACACCTCGTCTTCGGTAGGAAGTGCCGCTTCTTTCGGAAACATGGTGGAGACCAGCATGTTGCGGCCATCGGCTATCTTCCTGAATGTCTCGTCGAGTTGCTCTCTGGTGATGGTGTTATGAATATGACTGGCGGCAGCCTGTTGGCTGCTGTAGTCATTGATGGCGCTTCCGTTGAAAAAACTGTTGCCCAACCTTTCGGTCCAGTCATTGCTTTTTTTGGTTACAAATTTGCTGAATACAGTGTCGGGAAACAGGATGGTGTTGAAATCTTCATCGTATGATGGACTCAATTGGTCCTGGGGATTGCTCTTGTATTCAGTAAACCCTTGGCGACGGATGTTTTCTACTTTTTTGAGCAAAGCTTCCAATGTAGAGGTCCACTTGTCGGGAGCGGAATTCAACTCAAAAACCAGGAATTTAGCTTCCTGGATGTCTGCTGGATTGAGCTTGTAGGAGGTGGCCGCCAAAATATCCTTGTTCTTGAGGGTCTTGAGCTGCTCTTCCATCAACAGTCTGATTTTGTCATAGATGAGCTCTGACCGCAGGTCTCCTACCTGATTCTTCAGCGCATTCTCTTCCTGGGGTAGTCGGATGATAATGGATGCCGCATGAAATGGCAGCCGCGGGTCTTGATATACCCGTGCATGAGGAGTCTCTGACGATGGTATGGCTGGTACAGCGGGAACAAGATGTTTGCCGCGTTTCATCGTGCCAAATGTTTTCCGAATCTTCTCCACCATCTCGTCGGCATCGAAATCGCCGGTCACCACCACGGCCTGGTTCTGGGGCTGATACCAATGTTTGTAGAAGTTGCGGATGAGTTTGGGACGGCAGTTCTTCACTATTTCCAAGTCGCCGATGGGCAATCGCTTGGTGTAGAATGAGTTGTTCAACAAATCGTTGATGAATTGCTGTGAAATCGATATGATGTTTCTTCCTCTATATTCCTCTACAATGACGTTGCGCTCGCTTTCCACATCCTGGTCGCTGATAGTGGCCCCGCATGCCCAGTCGCGAATGAGCAGCAAGCAGGAGTCCATCTGCAATTCATCGCTGGTAGGTATGGAGTTGAGGAAATAACGCACCGTTGTGTAACCCGTGAAGGCATTGCTGTCGTGGCCGAAGGGGATGCCGTTGCGCTGCATGAATCCTATCACTTCATGTCCAGGGAAGTGCTTCGTGCCCTTGAACAGCATGTGCTCGACAAAATGGGCCAAACCACGCTCGTTTTCCTTCTCTATCGACGACCCGCCTTTGACCAGCAAACTGAAGTTTGCCTTCTTCTCGGGGTCCGTGCAGCGGCGCACATAGTAGGTCAGGCCATTTTTCAACACGCCTGTCCTCACCGATGTGTCGGCTGGAATCACTTGCCGGTCCATCAAATCGGAATGGAGCAAAATCAGCGAATCGCGCCTTTTTTTTCCTTCTGCTGACAGGATGGAATCCCTGACAAGGTCTTCTTTCGTGGGGGTTGAGTCATTCGGATGGGTAAGATGGGTATAGGATTTTCCTTTTACGGGAAGTGCAAAAAGTGTCTGCCACGAAACGGCGACAACTACGAGTAGTCGGATGATTCGGGTGAGATGTTTCTTTGTCTTGTTCATTGTAAATGGTAATGATGTCGTAATAAGTCTTGTTGATATTGGATGTCCCGACCGGACTTCTGGTCATTGGCTAATACCGCTCAATCAGCCTGTAAACATCCGTTGTGCAAATGTAAGGCTTTTGTATGAGATGGCCAAATTTTCGGTCGTTTTCACAACAATGACCACCATAAAATGAGGGAATAAATCATTTTTTACATTGTAAATCATTTTTCACGGTTGAAAAATACAAAATCTGCGATTTTTCGCTATTTTTGCATTCATATTGTTATAATTAACTGTTCAACACCGACAAATAAAAGCAAAGATGAGAAGAAAGAGTTTGTATACCGCCATCCTTGCTGCCTTGCTGCTGGCGGTTCCTGCCATCGTGCTTGGCATTAAGGCTTCTGATAAGAGACAGGTCAATGGTCAGGATGCTAAGGCCAGAAAACTGGAAGTGTCTTTCAACTACCAAAAGCAGGCTGGCCCCGGCTCCAATCAGTATGCCGTGTGGATAGAGAATGCGGAGGGGGAGGTCGTGAAGACGCTCTTTGTCACCGCTTACACAACCAAAGGACGTGCCCGGGCTGGTGAACAACCCATGCGCGGATATGTGAAACGGCCGGCTTGTGTGCCGACATGGGTAAAGGCTGCTAAAGCGGAGAAACAAACCGACCAGCAGTTGGATGCTTTCACGGGAGCAACTCCTCAAACCGATGGCCTCCAGACCTTCACATGGGACTTCACCGACCAACAGGGAAAGGCTGTACCGAAGGGTACTTACAAGGTGTTCGTCGAAGCAACTCTCTTTGGTGAAAGTGACATCATCTACTCCGGCTCCTTCTCCACCAAAGACAAGGCGGGTGACATCACCCTGACCTCGCAACTGGCAAAACCGGACGAGAACCACAAGAACATGCTGACCAATGTGAAAGCCGTCCTGAAATGATGACTTCCTCCCACAAAAAAAGCTCACCCCAAAAGGTGAGCCTTTTTTTGTTATTTCTATCAGAGTATTCCGATTATTCCGATTCCCCCGATTCCTCCGATTATTCATCCAGATAGTCTGAGCTTCCGAGACCTGTGAATGGCTCGTTGTATTTGATGAGATTCTCTATCAACTTGCGGTTCCAGCGCTCCACGGCATTGGGCTGCTTGATTTTCTTGAGTTTGTTGAGCATCACCTTCCAATAGGGCTTGTCAAAGTTGAAAATGAGGAAACCTGCATCGAGAACATCTGTGCTCAGCCATTCCCATCCCGGGTCTTTGGCATATTTCAGAATGATGGTGTTCTCACGCTCGTATTCGGCTGTGAATTGCTCTGTTTCCGGGTCGAATTTGGCTGCATGAAGGTTGACTCCCTTGTCTGCCGGAGAGAAAGTCAAATAGACACGCATAGGTGACAGACGGATATTCTCTGTGAGGTCTCCCTCTCCATCTTCTATGAAAAAATAACTGAGGATAGGACTATCTGGGAGGATGGGAACCTCCATCTCATCGTCGGTGATGAAGATGGCACCATCTGACGTGGGCTCAAAACGGCTTTTCAAAAGGCGGTGGTAGCCCTGGTTGCGGTAGGCCATCAAGTCGTCACAGTCAAAAAGCGTAAAAAGTATCATCTTGTCACTGTAGGCGGTCAGCGTTGTCACGTCGCCCACTTTTTCAGCCACAAATCGGGCACTTTGCCCTATCATATCATGCTTGTTGGATACCTCCTGATAAACGCCTTCTCCCATTGGCTTGAGATAGAGCTTCAGGTTCTCTCCTTTATCGCTGAGGACGAAGTTGCCGCCTTCTTTAGACACTTTCATCACACCCATGTCCCAGGCAACAAACTGACTGATACCATCGATGGTGGCGGCTGTTTGGGCCGGCATCTCTTGTAGGGCAGTTGATTTTTGGTCATCTTTGGGAGAGGAACTATTGCCGGCATTGGCATTTTTTGAACCACAGGCCATCAGAACGAAGATGGCCATGGCAAATTGAAGGAAAATGATTTTTTTTCTCATGGGATAGGATTTTAGTGTTCACAAAGATAGAGAATTCTTTCCAAACCTACAAAAAAATCATCATATTTATCAAACTTGAAACCCGCGGCAAACTTGTGGCAAGGGTGCATGGGAAGGACAATACCAATATAGACAAAATGGGGCATCGCTGTGTGACAGCGTGCTACCCCATCTTGTCAACTGACCTGAAAACTTGAGTGTTCTGAATGACAGGACTTGATGTGAGCCTTAATTCCAAATTATTTGGCAGCTGGCTCCCATTTGCAGCGGACGGGGGACACGATGGCTCCCTCTTTCTTCAAGGCGGCAAATACTTTGTCCACCTCTTTACGGTCTGCACCCAAAATCTTGGTCACCTCACCTGCGGAGACGGGCTTGCCTGCCTCACGCATTGCTTGTAAAACCTGTTCTTTCATAACTATAAATGATTAAAATTGAATGGTTTCTACCTTTATGACAAAATTACCACAAAAAGAGTGGATGGAGAGGGGTTGAATCCGCACAAAACTTGATTGAAACCGCACAACTATAAATTTATTTTTGTACTTTTGCAAATATGTACAACTTGAAAGAATGGTGGCGCCTGACTATAGGCACCGAACCCGACGAAAATTGGGATGGCAAAGTGCTGTGTGCGGAAAGCGATGCCCAATTGACCAGAATGACCAATATCACGCAGGGATTTCTGGCCTGCTATACGTTTACGTTGGTGACACAAGGCTGGCTTACCATGAATTATAATGGCAATATCATCAAGATAAAGAAGGATGATTTGTATTTCTATTCTCCCGGACTTTCCGTCACCATCCTCGACAGTTCGCCCGATTACCGGTCCATCTGTTTGCTGGTGGATGAATTCACAACGTTGGAATCTCCCGCCATGCGCGACATGGTGAGCATCGCTTTCTTGCCTATCGTGCAACTGAGTACACCCGTTCTGACGCTCTCGCCCGAAAATGCCGCTATGGTGGAGGGGCGCTTGCGGGAGATGATCAATTATCAGAATTCTACCAATGTCTACAAGGACAAACTTCTGCGGATGCTCTATGCTGTTTTCCTTGTCGACTTGCAGAATGTGCAGGAATCGGGTATTGTCAATAGGCGTTTTTCTCCACGTGTCGAGGAAATCTTCATTGGTTTCAACCGTTTGCTGCAGCAGCATTTCGTTGAGCACCACGATGTGGGATTCTATGCCAATGAACTCTGTGTCACCAATGACTATCTCTCACGCATCGTCAAAAATGTTTCCGGACGAACGGTGATTGATTATATCAATCAGATGCTCCTCATCGAGGCCTCTTACCTGCTTCGTTCTACATCGCTGAGCATCAGTCAGATATCAGAACGCCTGCATTTTGCGGAACCGGCATCGTTCACCCACTTCTTCTCACGGCACAAAGGCTTGTCACCACGAGAGTTCAGGGATGCACAATAGCGTCGCTGACAGTCAGCCTCATCTGCTTTTACCTTGATTCTTTCAATAGATTTTTCGATACTCCCAATCACCTGAATACAAAAAACTACTACAAAATGAAAACTATGCGGAATAGATTCTTTTTATGGGCTGTCGTGCTCTTGATGGCAAATTCCATGACGATGGCGGCCAACAAAAACGGGAAGTTCGTGCGCGTCGACGGTCCCAATCTCATCCAGCCCAATGGAAAAAAACTGTATATCCAGGGAACCAATTTGGGCAACTGGCTCAATCCGGAGGGCTATATGTTCGGCTTCAGCCGCACAAACTCTGCATGGATGATTGACTTGATGATTAAACAGGCCGCAGGACCTGACTTCGCAGCGGAATTCTGGAAGGCTTTCAAAGACAATTATGTCACCCGCGACGATATCTTGTTCATCAAACAACAAGGTGCCAACACCATCCGACTGCCCTTCAACTACAAACTGTTCACCGACGAGGACTACATGGGACTGACTGCTCACCAAGATGGGTTCAAGAGAATGGACGATGTCGTGAGGTGGTGCAGGGAGGCTGGACTATACCTGATTCTCGACATGCACGACTGTCCGGGTGGGCAGACGGGCGACAATATCGACGACGGACACGGTTATCCATGGCTGTTTGAGAGTGAGCAGAGCCAACAACTCTTTTGCAGCATCTGGAAACGCATTGCTGCTCACTACAAGAATGAACCTGTCATACTGGGATATGAACTGGCCAATGAGCCAATCGCGCATTATTTTGAAAATAAGGAGGACTTGAACAAAAAACTCGAACCTCTGTATAAACGGGCTGTGAAGGCTATCCGCGAGGTGGACCGCAACCACGTCATCTTGTTGGGAGGCGCCCGGTGGAACAGCGATTTCTACATGTTCAGCGACTGGACTTTCGACAACAATATCATGTACACCTGTCATCGCTATGGCGGCGAGGCTACGAAAGAGGCTATCAAGGACTATATCGACTTCCGCGACAAAACCAACCTGCCCATGTACATGGGTGAAATCGGCCATAACTCGAATGAGTGGCACAAGAAATTTGTCAGGGTGATGAAGGAGGTGAATATCGGGTACACCTTCTGGCCTTACAAGAAGATTGACGGTTCGTGCATGATGGGCATCCAAAGACCTGAACTGTGGGACAGCATCGTCGTGAAATACAGCGAGGCTCCCCGTGGCACATATAAGGAATGGCGGGAGGCTCGTCCTGACCAGCAGACGTTCCGCCGCCTGCTGATGCAATATGCGGAAAACAGCCGTTTCCAAAACTGTAAGCCACAGGAGGGTTACATCCAGTCGTTAGGCCTGAAAGAGTAATTTGGATGGGTGCAGGCGGCAGTCCCTTTCCTGTCGTACCGTTCACTCATTGCTTGGCTCCTGTTTGCTTGGGAAATTGGGGATGTCTACAGTTGCTCTCAGTTCATCTTTGTCATATGGTAGCCCATGCGTCTCAGTTGCATGGCTGCTCCCATCAGATAGAGTTGGTGCAGGCAGGTGACGTATGCGTTGAAGGCTTCCTTTGTTCCAGGCTCGATGTTCTGGTGGCGCAGGGCGTTGTCGACACGCGAGGCGCATTCTCCGACGATTTTCTCGAGTACGGTGTAGTCCACCCCGCTCAGCAGCAGCACTTCCTCGCGGATATACTCATCCATACTGTCGTAGCCGCGCT
>CACXDY010000410.1 GCA_902766505.1 uncultured Prevotellaceae bacterium | reverse complement strand
TCATGTGGGGGTGGTTATCATCTGGACATGACTGTGCATTAGCCATAAATGACACGAGCAACAGTATAAGGGGAAATAGTCTCTTTTTCATAGTTGCATTGTTCATGAAATTATTAGTTGTAAGTATTTCTCTGCAAATCTAACACTTTTCTACCACATCACAAAGTGAAATGTATCTAATTATCACGCATCGTAATTCTATTGGGGAAAAGAATCAAAAACCTGTTCCATTGATTCCTGGAAAAACAAAAAAACTTCGTTTTATTTGGTTTTTCTCTCGCCTTGCACTATTTGCTGCTTTGCAGCGAAGGTAGGCGGCGGCTCGGAAAAACAAAAAAACTGTGTTTTGTTTGGTTTTTCTCTCGCCTTGCACTACCTTTGTGAGGGAAATCGGAGGTTCGCATGTCGCGATGAAATGGGAACGGGGTGAAACTCCCCGACTGTCCCGCAGCTGTGAGGCTCTTTTATCGCCACCAAACGTATAACCACTGCCTGTCTGTTTCCGGGTGGGAAGGTGCTTGGGGTAGAGCCGAAGTCAGAAGACCAGCCTTCGATTATGATGTATCATGCCTGAAATTCTCGGAGTAAGGATGGAGGGTAAAAACCGTATTTTTATGAAAAAGAACCAAGTAATGATGCTCTGCGCATTTTGCGCAGCATTGTTGGCATTATGGTCGTGTAAGCCCCATGCCAAATCAGGAACCGTGGAAAATGCATTAGCCGACTCCCTCAACAGTCCCAAATACGCCAAGGGATATACGGTGAAGACCCTATCTGATGGTGTCAGACTGGTGGATGTAGCCGACCCTCAGAAAGACAAGGACCAGATGCCTGCCACCTATCACTTCGCCCTTGTCCCCAAAGATGTGAAAGCCACTATACCCGAAGGCTATACAGAGGTGAAAGTGCCCATTGAGCGTACGATTGTGATGACGATGCTCCAGTTGTCGAATTTCACGGCTCTCGAAGCACATGATGTCATCAAAGGAATCACCGGTACGAAGAACCTATTCGACAAAGACATCCTTCAACGTGTGAAAAATCACGAAATAGTCAAGATAGGTATGGAAGGTAATTTTGACCCCGAGCTGATTTTAGCAGCCAATCCCCAGGTGATTTTCATATCCCCCTTCAAACGTGGTGGCTATGATGTCATCAAGGAAACGGGCATTACACTTATTCCCCATTTGGGCTATAAGGAACTTGACCCGTTAGGGCAGGCAGAATGGATAAAATACATCGCCATGTTTATCGGCAAGGAGAAAGAGGCCAACCAAAAGTTTGCCGAGATAGAAAGCCGCTACCTCGATTTGAAAAAGAAGGTGTCGGAAACCACCACCCGCCCAACGGTGTTCAGTGGTGAGATGCATGGCGGCAACTGGTTTGCTGTGGGCGGCAAGAACTATCTGGCACAGATTTTCCGCGATGCCGGTGCAGAATATGTATTGAAAGACGACAACACAGGAGGTGTCCCCATAGAATACGAAAAGATGTATTCCATGGCTGCCCATACGGACTATTGGCGTATCCTCAACAGCTATCCAGGCGATTTCTCCTATGAAGCCCTGAAAGCATCAGAACCCCGCAATGCACTGTTCAAAGCCTTCAAGGACCGTCATGTCATTTACTGCAACATGAAGCAGACGCCATACTATGAGATTTCCCCTGTGGAGCCTGATGCCGTGTTGGCCGACCTCGTACATATTTTCCATCCCGAATTGTTGCCCGAGGACTATCAACCCGTTTTTTACCAACTCTTGAAGTAGGAACATGAAAAGTCCCGCCGTCCTGACCGTCATTCAGATATCGCTGTTGGTGGTGCTGTTTGTGCTGAACCTGTTTTTAGGTACAGTACACATCCCTATCAGCGATATCTGTGCTATTTTGCTGGGCGGCGGCAGCGACAACGAAATATGGCATAACATTGTCGTCAATTCACGTATTCCACAGGCCCTGACAGCCATGGTGGCGGGAGCTGGACTGGCAGTCAGTGGTCTACAGATGCAGACGGTCTTCCGCAACCCCCTTGCCGGTCCTTCAGTCTTGGGTATCTCCAACGGAGCCTCTTTAGGCGTTGCTTTTGTCGTGCTCCTTTCGGGTTCGCTGGGCGGAGTAGCCCTCAGCCGTCTTGGCTATCTTGGAGATGTGGCGATGTCCATCGCCGCCATAGTGGGCTCGTTGGCTGTCCTGGGCCTCATCGCCTACATTTCCCAAAAAGTGAAGGGTAATGTGACGTTGCTCATCATTGGTGTGATGATAGGCCATTTAGCCAATGCCATCATCGGAGTCTTGAAGTTTTTCTCCGCAGAGGAAGATGTCAAGGCCTACGTGGTATGGGGGCTTGGCTCGTTTGCCCGTGTATCGGGCGACCAGATGATTCTTTTTGTCACCCTGATGGCTGTTCTCCTTCCCTTGAGCATGCTGCTTGTCAAGACGATGAACCTGCTCCTGCTGGGTGATGGATATGCCAAAAACCTGGGTCTCAACATCCAGCGTTCACGCCTTTTGGTC